>CALJAA010000085.1 GCA_938028465.1 uncultured Granulosicoccaceae bacterium
ACCGACCTTATCTGCACCAGCGTTCAGTAAGCGACGCACATCTTCGACTGCACGCACCCCCCCACCAACGGTTAGTGGGATAAACACTTCTGCAGCGACTTGCTCAACCGTTGCTAAAATGGTGTCGCGATTATCACTGCTAGCAGTGATATCAAGAAAGGTAATTTCGTCAGCGCCCGCAATGTTGTAACCACGTGCAACGTTAACTGGATCGCCAGCATCTTTTATATCTAGAAACTGAACGCCTTTAACAACGCGACCGTTATCAACATCGAGACACGGAATAATACGCCGCGCTAAACCCACTAGGATTGACTCGCTACAGTGGATAAGGCATCGGCCTCAACCTGCGCCGCATTTAGCTCCAACGTGCCTTCATACAAGGCGCGGCCAGCGATTGTGCCGGCAACGCCAGTGCCATCAAGCATACACAAGGCACGAATATCTTCAATGCTAGCCACACCACCTGATGCGATAACGGGTATCGATACCGCGTTAGCTAATGCTGCGGTCGCTTCAAGGTTCACGCCTTGCATCATACCGTCGCGGGCGATATCGGTATAAACAATTGCAGCGACACCTATATTTTCGAACCGTTTCGCCAACGACTCTGCCGTAACACTAGATGCTTCAGCCCAACCTTCTGTTGCGACATAACCATTGTTAGCATCCAAACCAACGATGACGTGGTCAGGGAATTTTTCACAGAGCTGATCAACAAATTCTGGATCTTTAACCGCTACAGTGCCTACGATCAACCAGCGCACACCAGCGTCGATATAGGCCTGCGCGACTTCCATGGTTCGGATACCACCGCCAATTTGCACAGGCACATCAGGGAAGGCCTTGCATATCGCTTTCACGACTGCAGCATTACGAGGCTCACCCGCAAACGCGCCATCTAAATCAACCAAGTGCAAACGCCTTGCACCTTGTGCAACCCAATCACCTGCAATGGCGACAGGATCGTCAGAGAATACAGTATCGTCTTCCATGCGCCCTTGGCGCAAGCGTACACATTGCCCGTTTTTAAGATCAATAGCCGGTATGACCAACACGTTTAATTACCATCCCAGGCGACAAAATTCGCCAACAGTTGCAAACCATCATCCGAGCTTTTCTCAGGGTGAAACTGGCATGCAAATAAATTTTTTTCAAATACAGCAACAGCAAACTCATGCCCATATTGGCAAGTGCCTGCAACACTATTCTTTTTTTTAGGTACGCAATAGTAACTATGCGCAAAGTAAAATCGACTCTCGTTATTGATGTTATGCCACATGGCGTGCTCGAGTGATTGGCCAACCCGGCTCCATCCCATATGCGGCACTTTTAAACGCGCACCGTCCTTATCTAGATGCGGTTGAGCAAATCGTTTAACCTCACCAGGTACGACACCCATGCATTGCACACCTGAATTTTCTTCACTTGAATCAAACAACACCTGCATACCCATGCAGATACCGAAAAAGGGTTGCTGGCCAATAGTATTTTTAATGGTATCGACAAGCTCGCATTGCGCTAGTGCCAGCATGCAATCTGCCGCAGCACCTTGCCCGGGGCACACTATCTTATCAGCAGATGCAATCATATTAGCATCGCTAGTGACCACCACATTATGATCGGGCGCGACCGCTTCTAGCGCTTTTGATACCGAGCGCAAATTACCCATTCCGTAGTCGACTACAGCAATTCGTTGCATTAGATGATCACCTACTCATACCGCCAAGGTAATTTTATAAAGAACCCTTAGTGGAAGGCATCATGTTGCTTGCGCGCTCATCAATCATGCACGCCATACGCAAAGCTCGACCAAATGCTTTAAACATCGTTTCAATTTTATGATGCTCATTTGTGCCACGAATAACATCGATATGTATCGTTGCTTTAGCATGATTAGCAAAACCTGCAAAAAATTCTTGGGTCAGATCAACATCAAAGGTACCCACGCGTGGGCGAACAAATTCGGCATTAAAGTACAAACCTGGACGCCCTGAAAAATCGATGACGACTCGAGACAAAGACTCATCCAGAGGCACATAGGCGTGGCCATAACGTTGAATGCCTTTACGATCACCTAAGCTTTGCGCAAAGGCCATACCTAAGGTGATACCGATATCCTCAACACTGTGATGATCATCAATATGAATATCGCCATCACATTTAACCTCGATATCAAACAAGCCATGACGGCTCATTTGATCAAGCATATGTTCCAAAAACGGAATACCCGTTTTGTATTCTCCATTACCACTGCCATCTAATTTCAGTGTGGCGGAAATCTGTGTTTCCAACGTGTCGCGATTAACGCTGGCTTCTCGTGTTGACAAGGGTGTCTCCCAAAACTCTTATGCTACGGGCTAGGCTTTCAACCAAAAGGTCATTAAATCCATCAGTGGACAATGATACAGCCATATCGGCATCAAAGTGGCCATGCTGGACAAGATGATGGATAGGCTTATACCAGGTCACAAAAAAAGGCGGATTATTGAGGTTAGTAACAGCTAGATCATCCTTGTCGAATGCTCAGGCGCCTCTGGCTACCATGGTAAGGTCAGCCGTGCTGCATTGCAAAACCATTTACGAGAATAGGAGAATACTGGTGATTGACTTAAGAATATTGGCTCGACAATTCGGCCTTTCATTCCTGTTAGCAATGGGTAGCATCGGAGGGGCATTTGCCGATACCAAACAAGCTACCTACAAATTGGTCTTAAACATTGAGTGGAGCGCGAGCGTCGCACCATTTGAATACCCCGATGATGCAGCGCATTTGTCGTCATTGATTGGATTAACACATGGCGATCGAGTTAGTTTATTCAAAGATGGCGCAACGGCATCTTCTGGCCTTGAGCTCGTTGCCGAAAATGGGCGCTCCGGTATTCTAAAGGCCCAATTCGATGAGCTGAGACGGAAAAACCGAGTTGGCTCCATTGTCGAGGCCAATGGAATCAAATCAGTACCCGGCAAAATATCGACAACGTTTAGTACAACGAAGGACCACCCTTTGCTATCCGTGGTTACCATGGTCGCGCCAAGCCCTGATTGGTTTACCGGAATATCCGATGTGCGATTGCACTCCAACGATGGGTGGCTAGATGTCATTGAGTTGCCGTTATGGGTCTGGGATGCAGGAACAGATAGTGGTGCGACGTTTAAATCAAAAAACGCAGACACACAACCTCACGAATCCACGAGATTACTCGCTACCAAGCACTTTTTAAATTCGGACGGCTTAATCAGGTTTGGTACCGTTTCGATAGAACGTCAACGCTGAGCGAAGCCGACGCACATCGAGGCTCATGCCTCCAGCCAAAACGTCACTGGCCCATCATTGACTAACGATACTGCCATGTCCGCACCAAAACGGCCACGTTGCACATCCGTGCCCGCTGCCTTAGCGATTTCACAAAAATCGTCGAATAATTGGCTTGCAATAGCTGGAGGCGCGGCAGTTGAGAAACCTGGCCGACGCCCACTCTTGGTGTCAGCCGCCAAGGTAAATTGAGGCACTAGCAATAAACTGCCGTTAGATTGCTGAATATCGAGATTCATTTTGCCGTTTTCATCAGAAAATACTCGGTAACCTAGCAAGCGCTGGCAGAGCTTTTCAGCATTGGCTTTTGTATCAGCAGCTCGAACGCCCACCAGCACCAAGGCACCAGAGCCAATTTCGGCAATGTTCTCACCATCAATAACCACACCGGCTTTGGTGACTCGTTGTATGAGTGCTATCAATTCGTGTACTTCCCTAGAGATCAAAGCGCGACCGACCGCCGTTGGCCAGAAAATTCCGACTCTACTTTCAGTCGATTCCTATGAATATTAACCGAACTTCCTATAGCACTGAAGACCAGCGGCGCAGATACTGGCTACGTGGTTAGGAACACGCCACACACAGGGAAGTGATTCAAGGACGATTAGTTTTCAACAGGGATGCTACCTAGGAGGGGAAACTGTTTGATGACCCTATCAACTTGAGGAACCAGGACGGTTCAGCCCCGGCAAGGATTGCCGGGGTTTTCTCTTCACTTCAAAATTACTGATTAAACGCTTCGCCAAATATCTCATCAATCACCACGTAATTGTATCCAGTATTCTCTCCACTACGCCTTGTATTCATTGCAGTCACTGGCTGTCCCGTGTGTACTGAAAGCACGATACCGATAGCATCAGCAGCAGACTCAGAATTTCCACCCACACTGAAATGGCTAAGATCATCAATCGCATGACCAATTTCGTGATAAAAAATGTTGTTCCGTTGACCGGCATAGGAAAATTCCTACCCAACTTTCAGTTGATTCTGAGGAACATTAACCGGACTTCCTATAGCGCTTGCCAGCGCCAAAGCGGATACTAGCTACGTGGTCAGGAACAAACCACAAACAAGGAAGTAGGTCAGGGAAGATTAGTTTTCAACACGGATGTCCACCTAGGAGGGGTAAGCTGTTTGATGACCACATCAACTTGAGGAACCAGGATGGTTCAGCCCCGGCAGGGAACGCCGGGGTTCTCTCAATTCGTTCTAACACTTCTCCTTACCATTCCCAAAAATTGAACTACCTGCCCCTCAAGCTCCTATGGTAATTACCACAGCGCTGCTGAAACACCCACCGATAAGCCACGTTTGATCTTCAGAATATAGCTGGACTGCCGTTTTATGGCCCAGGCAGGGAAGATGCCTCATAACAGGGAAGTCTGCCCAGGATGGGAATGCGATTAGTTATCGCATCAATATGGAAAGCCACTACGGCTCAGCCCCAGCATAGGATGCTGGGGGTTTTTCATGCCGGAATCGCTCCAAAGGCATACGCAGCCCCAGCGCACTCTGTAAACAAGAAAAACGCCTTAATTAACGTTTCAACAGGGCCTCTTGACTGATCTACACTCTTGCCAAGCGAACAACAAACTCAATCTCCTCGATGAAGCTGCGGCTTACTCAACTATTGATCAAAATCCTCGCGTTGGTACCACTGCGGCTAAATCACGCCGTAGGCGCGACAATCGGCAACATTGCCTGGTATCTGCACACCCGCGAACGCACCATTGCCATGGTCAATATCAACTTGTGTTTTGCTACTAAAACAGAAGCTGAAAAGAAACAATTGGCACATAACAGCTTAAAAGAAACGGGTAAAGCATTAACGGAAGCTGCATGGATTTGGACGCGACCGCCTGCTCAACTCGAAGCGTTGATTGTTGACACTATTGGCAGCGATGTATTGCAACGCGCAAGTCAAGCGGACAAAGGTTTACTAGTGGCCACGCCGCATATGGGCACTTGGGAGCTTTGCAATTTGCCATTGAGCCGCAAAGACGCCATCACCTATCTTTACAAGACTCCGCGCTTTTCAAAGCTTGAGCAACAATTAATAAGCTGGCGCGCCAATCTAAACGCACTACCCGCCAACGTTGACCCTAGAGGTATTCGCCAATTACTAAAAAAATTAAAATCCGGTGGCACTGTCGGTTTACTTCCCGATCAAGAACCCGACCTAGAAGCAGGCGTGTTTGCACCGTTTTTTAATGTGCCAGCCAATACTATGACGTTAATGCCGAAGCTTGCCGAAAGAGGCAAGGCGAATATCGTGTTCTGTTTCGCCAAACGCTTGCCCAAAGGCAAAGGCTGGCATATGCACTACCTCGAACCCGAACCGGAAATCTACAGCGACGATAAATTGCTTTCAGCAACCGCGCTTAACCGCACGGTTGAGCGCTGTATTAACCATTGCCCCGAACAATACGTTTGGAATTACAAACGTTTTCAGTTGCTCCCAGAAGGCGGGAATCGCGCTTACTTTGTTAAAAAGCGCTAATTGGGTCGCGTACTGAGCACTCGCGCTAGTGACGTGATTGCATTTTTTCACGCCACCCCCCACACTAGAGGTTGATGACTCACGGGGTGCCCATAGGGCTGAGAGTAAACCCGTCGAACCTGACCCGGTTAATACCGGCGTAGGGATTGAGTTTAAAGGGAGTGAGTTCAAAGACACCCACCTGGTAGTCATCACCTTTAATTAATCTGGAGATGACAGTGCATTCGGTACTACCCTTTCAATTTTTCAAAAAATCGCCACTTCAATTGCCTTCTAGTGGCTTGCGAGGTAACACGAGAAGCTTAGCAGCATCAATAGTGACGTGCGGCGCGCTACTTCTTGGCAGCTCAGCAATACTCGCTGAAGACAAGACGCTCACCGTTTATACCTACGAATCGTTCACTAGCGAATGGGGCCCCGGGCCCGTTGTAAAAAAAGCCTTTGAAGCGCAGTGTGAATGTACTTTGCAGTTTGTACCACTGGACAGCTCAGCGGGCATCCTTAACCGAGTACAACTTGAAGGCAGCAACACCAAAGCTGATGTCGTGCTTGGATTGGATACCAACTTAATGGCTACCGCCAAGGACACCGGTTTATTAGCGACGTCTGAAGTTGATACTAGTACCGTTGCACTGCCTATCAAATGGACATCCGATACTTTTGTACCGTTTGACTACGGGTATTTCGCATTTGTTTATGACACTGAAGCGCTAGCGAGCCCACCTTCAAGCCTGGAGGAACTAGTAAACGCACCTGATGATTTAAAAATCATTATTCAAGACCCACGCACGAGCACCCCTGGCCTTGGCTTATTACTTTGGGTTAAGTCGGTTTACGGTGACAAGGCCGCTGATGCTTGGAAAAAACTACAGCCTAAGATTCTCACTGTAACAAAAGGTTGGAGCGAAGCGTATTTTTCATTATTTTTAAATGGTGAAGCACCCATGGTGTTGAGCTATAGCACATCGCCTGGTTACCACATGGCAATCGACAAAACTGAACGCTATCAGGCTGCGGCGTTTTCAGAGGGGCACTACCTACAAGTCGAAGTTGCAGCCCTACTAGAGAGCTCAACTAATAAGGCGCTTGGTCGTGAATTTTTACAATTTATGCTAAGCAAGGAATTCCAAACAGCCTTGCCACTAACCAATGTGATGTACCCCAGTACTGATATCGGTGATGACCTACCCGCCGAATTTAATAAGCTAATACAGCCCGAATCTGTATTGTTGATTGACTCTGCAGAGGTTCGTGACAACCGCAAGGAGTGGCTACGGGAGTGGTTGGATGTGTCTAGCCAGTAGGTAATAAATCAGATACACCAGTTGATGAGCCAAACAAGCTACAAACCACCTTGGTGGTTGCCTGGTGGCCTTAGTGTATTGGCGATTGCAGCCCTTGCCGGCCTACCGTTGCTTGCCTTAATGAATGAGGCAAGCAACTTAACGCTGCTTGATGTAGTAAACGATCCATACAATCGACGCGTTATCAGTTTTAGCTTATACCAAGCTATCCTATCAACCGCGCTTTCTGTTGTGTTGGCCATACCACTGGCAGTAGCCCTTTCACGAGAGCCACGTTTTTTTGGCCGCACTCTATTGATTAATCTTTTTAGTTTATCGTTGGTTATCCCAACAATCGTTGCCATTGTAGGGATAGTAAGTATATTTGGTCAATCAGGCTTAGCTAATCAATTACTACAAAATTTCGGCTTTAATTCGTTTTCGATCTATGGCTTGCAAGGAATTTTGCTAGCGCATGTGTTTTTTAACATGCCATTGGCTGCCCGTGTATTTTTACAATCACTAGAAAACATTCCCCAAGAACAATGGCGACTAGCAGCACAGCTTGGCTTACCGAGTAGCAGCCGTTGGCGGTTAATTGAATGGCCTGCGATACGCTCGCAACTTGCCGGTATTTCAATATTAATATTCGCCTTATGCTTTACCAGCTTTACAATTGTGATGACTTTAGGCGGCGGCCCACGTGCCACCACAATAGAAGTTGCAATTTACCAGGCACTACGTTTTGACTTCGATATCAACACAGCAGTCGCGCTTGCTTTGATTCAGCTTGTACTTTGCACCTTAATCATGATCGCAACGCATTCGTTAGGCA
Organism: uncultured Granulosicoccaceae bacterium; assembly: GCA_938028465.1. Taxonomy (GTDB): domain Bacteria; phylum Pseudomonadota; class Gammaproteobacteria; order Granulosicoccales; family Granulosicoccaceae; genus Granulosicoccus. The sequence continues at coordinate 7,935 of CALJAA010000085.1, forward strand.
CACACACTACACAAGGCTTATCATCGATTAAGTTAAATCAGAATACGCTCTATGCCTCGGGTCACTATTTTAATGGTTTGATCATTAGTATAGCCGCCTTGTTTTTGATCACACCGCTCGTTAGTTTAATTGTAAAAGCGTTCAACCCCGCCACCATCGGTGTTATAACTCATGCCAAAACACTCTCAGCAGCCAGCAACACCTTAGTGGTTGCACTGGCCGCTGGCGCAATAGCTGTTGCTATGGGAGTGGGTTTGCAGCTATCTGCACGACACCTACGATTACGCCTTTACAAGCACTCAAGTGGCAGGGCCTTACAATTAGTTGGCAACGTCATACTAGTCATACCACCGGTGGTGCTGGGCACAGGTTTGTTTATATTGTTACGCCCACATGCTGATGTATTTGCGCTGGGTTTAGTGATTGTGGTAGCGATTAACAGCCTGATGGCCTTACCGTTTGTATTGCGTATTCTCGAAGGCCCAGTATTACAAGCTGCTCAGCAACACGATCGTTTAATTCAATCGCTAGGCATACACGGCATGCCTAGGTGGCGACTACTTGATTGGCCACACCTAAAAAAACCCATTGGCTACAGCATGGCTGTTTCCAGCACCTTAGCTGCAGGTGATCTAAGTGCTATTGCGCTGTTTGGATCGGAACGCATAGCAACACTACCCTTGTTACTTTATCAGCGTATTGGTAGTTATCGACACCATGAAGCGCTCACCACCGCCGTATTATTGCTACTGCTATGCTTTGCATTATTTTTTATATTGCAACGTGTAATCGGAGGCAAACCCGATGCTTAAGCTCAGAGCGCTTCGCTTTAGCTACGGCGAGGAAGACTATCAGTTCGATCTATCAGCAGGCTCGCATAGTACATCGGCCATAATGGGTAAGAGCGGTTCAGGAAAAAGCACGCTGCTTAACCTCATCGCTGGTTTCTTGAAACCTAGTGGTGGCGATATTCAATGGCTTGGGGAATCGATTCTATCGTTGCCCGCTGAAAAACGCCCGATTACCACCTTGTTTCAGCAACACAATTTGTTCCCTCACTTAACTCTTCATCAAAACCTAGCGTTAGGGATCAATCCATCGCTTAAATTAAGCAAAGAGCAACACCAGCAACTTTTACAAAGCCTGGACGCGGTTGGTATGGCCGGCATGGAATACCAAAGCGCGCACACTTTATCCGGGGGTGAACAACAACGTGTAGCATTAGCCCGTTGCTTGTTACGCAAAAAGCCTATATTGCTTATGGACGAACCCTTTAGTGCGCTTGATGAAGCCACACGCGAATCGATGCAAGTATTGACGCGAGATACTATCGAAAACAATAAGCTATGCGCGATCATTGTGACGCACAGTCAAAACGATGCTATCGCGCTAGAGGCTAGCACCTATAGCTTAGTGAATGGTAGGCTGAGCTCTCACACTTGAGGGCGTTGCCTGTGCTAAATAATAATCGATTTCTCGAACTAGTGGGCACCGCATTGCCCATCATCCAAGCTCCGATGGCAGGCGCACAAGATCATCGCTTAGCCGTTGCAGTGAGCAAGGCAGGCGGCCTAGGCTCACTGCCTTGTGCTTTACTTGGGCTAAGCGAAATCGAATCAGAGCTGCGTCAGTTTCGTCAAGGGTCAAACGGCCCAGTTAATCTAAACTTCTTTTGTCATACACCCTTACCCAACGATACGAACAAAGACCAAGCGTGGAAGCAGCGCCTGTCAGGGTTCTATAGCGAGCACGGAATTGATCTCGATACACGCATCAACTCACCAACTCGCAGCCCCTTTAATGACGCTATGTGCCAAGTGGTGGAAGAGTTTAAACCTGAGATTGTTAGCTTTCACTTTGGCTTACCTGAAAAACAATTGGTATCACGAGTAAAGGCCGCTGGTTGCATAGTAATGGCTTCCGCAACGACGGTTGAAGAAGCCGTTTGGTTGGAGGCTAATGACTGCGATGCGATCATTGCACAAGGAGCGGAGGCAGGCGGCCACCGAGGCATGTTTTTGAGCGATAACATTGCAACCCAACCCGGCTTGTTTGCACTGTTACCTCAAGTTGCCGACGCTGTATCAGTGCCGATTATTGCTGCAGGTGCTGTTGCTGATGGGCGAGGCATTGCCGCGGCATTTACGCTTGGAGCCAGCGCAGTACAAATGGGCACAGCCTATTTACTAACAAATGAATCGTTAGTGAGTGACTTACATCGCAAAGCACTACAAAACGCCAGTGACAACCAAACCGCATTAACCAATGTATTTACAGGCAAACCAGCTCGCGGCCTGTGCAATAGAATAATGAACGAATGCGGCCCAATGAGCGACGATGCGCCCGTTTTTCCTACTGCTGGTGCAGCATTAGCACCGCTTAAAACTGCAGCGGAAAAAATGGGTAGCTCAGATTTTTCATCTCTATGGTCAGGCCAAGCGGCTAAGCTCAGCCAATCTATCGACGCAGAATCACTGACCAAGCAGGTTTTTGCAAGTGCTATAAAACATGCATAACAGGATCTGAATTCTTCATCAACAGTAAAAATGTGTCAGAGTAGCTTTCGCAAACCTGTAGAGCCTGAAAAATTGTGCACTTTGCTGGCCAAACTCACCGCAGCTTAAGCGCAGCATGCAATGCAAATCAGGTTAGATTTAATTGCCTAGCAACGTTTACGCATTCGGTGCGTGTTCTGACATTTAAGAGCTTAAATAATCCCGCCACATGAAACTTAACAGTCGATGGGCTTACGGCTAATATATCAGCCATTTGATTATTCGTTTTTCCTTCTTGCATGAGCACCAGTATTTCTTTTTGCCTAATACTGATTGTCGGTTCAGACGAACCTTCCTTTGATGTGTTTGCACCGTAACCGGCACTAGAATTAGTGGAATCCAAAACAATAGAAGATGCTAAGTAATCGGGAATGAATACTCCACCCGACAAAACCTTCTCAATTGCTTTTGTCATAATGTTTACCGGGCTGCTTTTAGGAATAAAGCCAATCGCGCCAGCATCAAACGCCGTTTGTATCAACTTGACATCTTCGGTACCCGAAATAATACACACCCGAGCGCTTATCGAACGCGAATTTAAAGCGCGTATAAAATCCAAGCCGCTCATAGACGGCATTTTGATATCAACAAGAATCAATTGATAATCGTTGCTCTGCTCAAGCTCAGAGAGCGCTTGAGTTGCACTGGATAATTCATGAACAGAAAGTGGCCTTTCCATTTGATCCAACACAGTCGACAGACCTGCTGTAAAAAGCTTATGGTCGTCAATGATTAAAATTTTATCAGAATGACTCATCTATCAGCGTTAGTTAGTGATCGCATCTTTAGCGCCAACCTAAAGTAACACATTCAAGTACTTAGAGCAGATTTGGTTCGATAGCTTCAGGCCCATACCGAGATACATAGTACAAAAATCGCACGAATTAGTCGTTTAAATATTGATCGCTAAGCGCTCTGCTTAGCACGGGCCAGCACCTCATCCACGTGGCCTGGCACCTTAACTTTTCGCCATTGCTCGACGACTTTACCCGACGTATCGATCAAAAACGTGCTGCGTTCAATACCAATGAATTCCTTGCCATACATCTTTTTTAGTTTAAGCACACCAAAAAGACGACACACATCGCCCGATTCATCAGACAACAGTTCAAACGGCAGCGATAGCTTTGTAGTAAATTTTTGATGACTTTTAATGGAGTCTTGTGAGATACCAAACACCAGCGTGTTTACTTTGGCAAGTGAATCATGCGCTTCAGCAAAATCACTACTTTCAGTTGCGCAGCCTGGCGTGGCATCTCGAGGATAAAAATACAGCACGACTTGGCTGCCTTTTAAATCTGCAAGCTTAATGCTGCCGCCACTAGTTGCGGGTAAATCAAATTGCGGTGCCCGCTTGCCGACTAGACTATCGACACCATCACCAATTTTTGGCTCACTCATTAGATCTCCTCCGCTTACCAATAATCACACCATACCCGCAAGCAGGTTTGAGCACCACTACCTCATCCGCCTGGTTCAATAGTATCGATTGTTACCACGAACTATGCTTGTTGTAAGTATGCCTTAATGACCTCAGCAACCGTTGTGATGTCGTCTTTGCTAATATCGCGATGCACCACTAAACGCCCCGTATTTCGACCAACAGACATCAGCACCCCTCGGCTTTTTGCAAATTCAGGCAATGATTGGCTGTGATCTTTTTCGTACTCCACCCAAACCATATTGGTTTGCGTCCAGCTTGATTTAACCCTGCAACCCGGCACACCTTGCAACAGACTATCAAGTAAGGCTGCATTGTCGTGATCCTCATGCAAACGCTCATAACCCTCAGTGAGTGCCAGTATCCCAGCCGCTGCTAAAATCCCAGCTTGCCGCATTCCACCACCAGTGACCTTTCGCCACCGATGTGCCGTACGAATAAATTTTTTACTACCACACAATATGGAACCAACTGGTGCACCTAAGCCTTTAGACAAACAAATCGATACAGAATCAAAACACCCACAGACTGCTTTTAAACTTTGGTTAAGCTTAACTGCAGCATTGCATACCCGCGCGCCATCAAGATGCAGAATTAAACCATGTTCTTTAGCAAACACTTGCGCACTTTGCATGTATTCCAATGATTGCACTCGACCATGCTGGCTATTTTCAAGGCACAACAAACGGCTTTTAGCAAAGTGAGGGTCGTCTTCTTTAATCACCTCAGCGACTTGATCTAAGGGCAGTTCACCGTTTTCTGCAAATGCGATAGTTTGTGGTTGGATGCCACCCAACGCCGCTGCCCCCCCACCTTCGTACTTATACGTATGCGCATCAGCACCGACAATGTACTCATCACCACGCTGACAATGCGCCAGTAAGGCGATCAAATTTGATTGAGTACCGGTGGGCACGAACAAGCTGGCTTCATGCCCAGATAGCGTTGCGGCTAGTTCTTGCAGGCGATTAACGGTGGGATCATCACCATAAACATCATCACCCACTTCGGCAGCGCTCATGGCTTCACGCATCGCGGTCGTGGGCCGAGTTACCGTATCGCTTCTGACGTCAATCATCTTAACTTTGCTCAATAGGTTTATAGTTAATCATCATCAATAACACACCATTGGTCAGCTCTATAGTGACATTTTTTTCGCACACCACATTACTCAAACCAACTGTGCTTCCAGGTTTTATTGATGCTCCACTCAACGGATACTCGAGCCCAGTGGTGGTCACACCAGCGACCTCCCGTAGGGGCAGTAAACTTATAATACAACCGAGCTGTACTGTCGATTTAAATGGATGAACCCGGTTCACCACATGCGCATCGACCGTCTCATCAATCAATCGTAAACGATAGGCGCGTGACTTCAAAGCCGGCAACATCCAATTAAATAAACCATGGTCGGTTCGACCCCCACTGATGCCGAGCAGCAGCACCTCGTTAAATTTTCGCTGCTGCAGCTCTTCAAGCGCTAGTTCGAGATCAGATGCATCTTTATCAGTCGGGTGAGTAATTCGATCAATGCCGGTATCGCTTGCTGCTTTGACATTTTCTGCTTGTGCACTATCAAAATCACCAATCAGCAAATGCGGCTTTATATCCAGTGAAAAAGCGTGCTCTAAGCCACCATCAACACAAACGATAAAATCGCTTTTTTTGATACCAGCACGCTTTACTGCTCGCGCGCCTAGCTCGCCATTGGCGAAAACAATAGCGCGCGAGTTATAAGCTTCCACTGCTTACAAAATCATCAGCGAATCGTAATGCCTTTGTCAAACCCACTAAGGTAACCGAGTATTTGTCACCCTTCGTATCGTTGACGTCCTCCACCACTATTACGCTCAGTTTTTGACCTTGAATTAACAACGGAAGCAAATCGTCACGCAAGAACTTGCGCTCTGAAATAATCTGTCTCGCACCTGACTCATCAACTCTGATATCAGAGCCAACAATGTCTCCAAAGTTATACCCATCTACCTTCCAACGAATTTTTGCAGGTGAATCTATTTCTTGGCCAGGAAATTCAAGCGTAACGCGAGACTGTTTATTCTTGCGCCGTGTAAGCGTTAGCATCAGTCCGTCTTCGGCATTGGCTTTGCCATCATCACCCACAACAGCAACCTTAAGGTCGCACTTATACTGACTTTTGAGTTGAATACACTCAGCTAACCAATCGCCAAAATAGGCACGCAGAACTTGCTCAGGATCATCATCAAGTTCGATAGGAACATCAGTGGCTTCAGGCCGAGCCACAACCTCAGCTGGAGGCGTTGTTGCTGATTCTGATTTAGGCTTTAGTGTTTCAGGCACCTCAGCCAGTGGCTGACTTCCCGATAAACTGCAGTCGGCTTCTTGCGGCACTCGTAACTCCAGTACCTTGGTGACGTTGATCACGCCCGCATGATCCTCCGGAGCGGCTACCGTTAGATCAAGCTGGCCGTCCAACACAACATGCATAATTTGAAGATCTGTAGTTGCAACTTGTAAATAATCCTGCTGCAACTGACCCACTACGTCAGCCGCCCCTTCTACCCAAAGGCGTTGATCACTCCCGCAGGCTTTAAAGCTATTGCGATTTGGGCCATAGATATAAAACCCTCGTTGCAGGTACTGGCTGTTTTTTTCAGATGCGATCAATGACTGTAATTCAGTCAAACGTTGCTGAGACATATTGGCCAAGCAGTTTTTTGCTATTTGCTCAGCTTTGTCTCGCGGTGATGAAAATTCTAGATACCAAAGGCAGTTTTGACGACGGTAATCATAAAAGGCCTGCTGAGATCGTTGAAACACTTCTTGCGACTTCCCTTGTAACTCTCGCTCGATGAAGGCGGTGATATCGGCAATGTTGTCATCCATGACATCTAGGTAGTTATCCATGCAGTTGTGAATATCGTTTGGATCTGTGGAAAGTGCAATACACTGCTGCAAGGCGTTTGAGGCCGCTCGAGCAGGAGCAGCCGGTAGCAAACAAACTAACAATGCAAGCACGGGCAAGCATTTGGCGGATATCGTTACACGCATTGAATTCATCGCCTCTCGCTCCTTAGTTAATGTTGCTGTCATGATACAAGCCTGAGCCAGTAATGTTATTTATTACCATTGTAACCGCCAAAAATACAGCACCCTCCCGTTAGTCATATTATCGGTATAATCTAATCATCAGCTAGGGACATTAATAGATTAAAGAGTGACCATACCAGCGCGCCCAATTAAAAAGACTAAGAAACAATCAGGCTCAGCGCTGCTGTGGGTGCTCGTATGGTTAGTTGGATTGGCCGCAATCGCCTTCTTTTGCGTGATTCGTCATGTTCCAACGCTCGAACTTGCTACCGAAGGTCGTATCAACCAAGCACTCTCAGCCGCATCCGCCACCGGCGTAACAGCTAAGGTCAATGGTTACGCCGCTACACTCACCGGCACCGTACAAAACGAAACTCAAAAACGAGGATTTCTAGCGCTGGCTGCAGGCACTCCAGGCGTTAAATCAGTAGTAGATGAGTTACAAGTGAGCGATATTGCTGTTGCTACTGCAGGCGATGACACGCCAATTGTCGGAAAAACGATCAAATTAGATTCAGAAACTGGCAGTAGCGCACTATCTGAGACTGCCACCTCCAGTGACACTTCAGCAACTATCGACGCCACCGCAGCCGTAGCGGTTGCTGACACCATCACTACAGACGAAACAGATACGGCAGTAGATGCTACCGATGCAGAATCTGCAGAAGTCGCTCAAACACTTGAGGATGAATCCGCCAACCCTGGCGATACCTCTGTTAGCGATACCAGCAACACAGATGAGACCAAATCAGCCCCCACCGCGGTAGATGAAGCTGAGGTAACCGAAGATACCCAAGAAAAACCAGCAGACCCAATCGTTGCAACAGTCGACCCTACACTTACGCTCGATATTGATGAGGGAACTCTACTCGTTGATGGCCAGTTCGCTAAAACTGATGATTTAAACTTACTTGTTGATCAAGCGAAAGCATCGCTAAATGTTGATTTTGTTAGCGACTCTACGCAAGCCGATGACAATACAAAGCCCGCCACTTGGCTTGAACCCATTACCGCTTTAGTACCAGCAATGGCACCGCTAGAAGCGCCTGGCATTAGCATAGTGAAAAATCAAATTACGTTAACAGGCTTAGCACCTGATCAGGCGGCACACGACGCAATTATTAATAGAGCATTGCAGCTACTCGGGGAGTACGCTTTGGTAGAGCGAATTGATATCGTGGCCTCCGAGCCTGAAACCATCGAAAAGCTCAGTGAATCTATCGATGAAACCATCGCAGAGGTTGAGCAATCAACGCAAGCTGCAAAAACAAGCAATGCTACAGAAAGCACTGCTGCTGAATCAGCTGCCGAACCTACTGTTACACCTACGCCTGAACCGACCGTCAAGCCAGCTGTTGATACCGTTGCCGATTCGCAGCCCCAAGTCTCAACTGAATCGACAGAGACAAGCTTAGACCCAGGGGTAGATATTCGTAGAGCTTTCGAATTACTTCCTACTTCCAAAATTCTTTTTAGAAGTGGCAGCTCCATATTGACAACGGAAAGCCAAGACGTACTCGATAGCATTGCACAGTTGCTTCGACAATTTCCAGACGCAAAGATGGACATCGACGGACATACCGATGCCCAAGGCGACAGCAACGTCAACCTGCAACTGAGCCAGTTACGAGCCAATGCTGTGCGCGACTACTTGGTTGACCAAGGCATCTCTGTTTACAGACTCACCGCTTACGGCTTCGGCGAAGGCATGCCGATTGCCACAAATGACAACCCCGAAGGGCGAGCTCTGAACCGACGCATTGAGTTTAAGTTTTGAGTAGGATACTAATATGAACCTATTAATCGCCGAAATTCTGGCCTGCCTAGCCGCCGCAAGTGTGCTGGGTTTATTCTGTGGCTGGATGATAAAAGCTGCATTTGGCAACCGAAAACTTGTACAAGCCTCTGCAGAATTCGACAAAAAATACGCAGCCCTCGAAGCTCGCACCCAACAAGACGTCGAACACCTAGAAGATAGCCTTCAGCAGATGGGCGATGAAGTCAAAACACTAACCAACTCTAATCGCTCACTAAACGAATCACTGCGCAAAAACGAAGCGAGTGTTTACAAGTCACGAACAGACGCAATCGAACTCAATAGACAACAAGCTGAAACACAAGAGCGGTTACAACGCATCATCATGGAAAAAGATGAAGAACTTGGCGCGTTAAAAAACAGTAGCGCCAGTGCAGAGCTTGGAAAAGCAGCAGCAGCGGCAGGTGTATCTGCTGCTGTCGCCGCAAAAGCCAGTGACATTCTTCAATCAGGTGCTAACGACGATATCAACACCCGCACAGATTCACTCACTGCGAAACGAGAAGCATGGGAACGCGAACGGCAATCGCTGATCGACACACTGTCAGAAGATCAGCAAACTATAGCGCTGGATCAAAACGACATCCCTAACGAGCACCTTGATCAAACAATTAAACTAGACAACGAGCTAATAGGCTCGAGCAGCGACAATACAGCCGGCAGCGAAGACGATTCATTCGATCGATCGCTTCACGAAGATTCCACTATTGCGCTTGATGACATCGATAAGCCAAGCAACAACTCCGTACTGGGTGGAAAACCAAAGCCCGACAAAGATCACTCCTAGCTCACAATAAGCCCATGGCTGCCACTCTCTATTATGTACACGACCCAATGTGCAGCTGGTGCTGGGGATTTAGTAACGTTTGGCAGGCTATTCGAGCCAAACTTCCGAACAACATCAATGTTCAGCTTATCGTTGGCGGCCTAGCCCCCGACTCCAACGTACCGATGCCAAAGCCAATGCAAAACACCTTGCAGCAAACTTGGCAACACATAGAACAAGTCATACCAGGCACTGAATTTAATCATCAATTCTGGTCACTGAATACGCCACGCCGCTCAACTTACCCATCGTGCCGTGCAGTAATTGCAGCCAAGGCACAAAGCGCGGACTTTGAAACTCCCATGATAAAAGCTATTCAGCAGGCTTACTATCTGGAAGCAAAGAACCCTTCTGACGACTCAACCCTAATCGAATTGGCTAGCAAGATTGGTTGTGACGCAGATCACTTTACGCAAGCATTAAACAGTGAAGACACTCAACATATTTTGATGAGTCAAATCCAATTTGCGAGAATGCTAGGAGCACAAGGGTTCCCATCATTGATTGTCGAAACCGATGCAGGACAACGCCTGCCAATCGCCTTCGATTACAACGATGCGTGTGTCGCACTTAACAATCTCAAGCATAGCCTTGCTAGCTAATTCACATCAATAACAACAAACGCTAGCACCACATCACAGCGTAATCACGCGTCACGTACTTTTTTTGAGTAACTGCCGTTACAAAGGTCGAATAGGACCTGCGCGCAGCTATGATATACGCTACAAAAAAATTATTACCCATCACTCTCTTGCTGCTCGCCGGTTGCGGGGGCGGCGGCGGATCAAGCATTAATGTGCCGCCCGCGGTATCCCCAGCCCTACCAGCAACAGAGGTAGCTAACGCTGCTCCTGACGGCCCTTTAAGTCAGCGCGAAGCATTCCGGTTGCTTCAGCAAGGTACGTTTGGACCTGATCCAGATCAAATCGATGCGGTTGCAGCGATGGGCCCGGAAGCATGGATCAATCAACAAATGGCGCTACCTGGCACACAACTGCGGCCAACATTACTCAGTGGCCGATACGATCGTTGGAACGAGTACATTAACAGCTGGTGGCGCATAGCCATACAATCTGACGACCAGCTACGACAACGTGTAGCGTTTGCACTTAGCCAAATATTAGTGGTATCCGGCGAAAATGGGCTTGGCAGCGAACAAGAAGCCATAACCGCCTACTACGACATCTTAGTGCGTCACGCATTTGGTAACTACCGAGATTTGCTTGAAGAAGTAACACTAAACCCGATCATGGGTGAATACCTAAGCATGAAGGGTAATCAAAAGCCAGATGTAGAAAAAAATATACGGCCAGACGAAAACTACGCTCGCGAACTTTTGCAACTATTCACCATCGGCCTGAGCGAGCTTAACCCTGATGGCACAGAAAAGCGTGACGCTGACGGTATTCCAATTCCTTCGTATACCCAACAACATGTAGAAGCGTTTGCACATGTGTTTACCGGCTGGCACTTCGCCAACGCCGAAGATTTCCGATGGCCAAAAAACAAGGACTTCATAAACCCAATGGTAGCTTGGCCTGAGTACCATGACATGGGCGAAAAGGAATTGATTTTAGGCAAGGTACTGCCAGCTGGACAATCAGCTGAGGAAGATCTTAAGGATGCTCTGGATACAATATTCAATCATCCAAACGTTGGCCCATTTATCTCTAAGCAATTAATTCAACGCTTAGTCACCAGCAACCCAACACCAGGTTACGTTAAGGACGTTGCAGCGGTATTCAATCGAAACATCAACGGTGAACGCGGCAACCTAGCCAGTACGGTTAAAGCTATCTTGATGCACAGTGAAGCACGCTCGGGCCACTTGGAAAACCCCAATACGTTTGGCAAAACCAAAGAACCACTGCTGCGATTGACACAGCTGTGGCGTGCATTCCCACCTGATGTTATTCACAGCGACTTTGACTACGCATGGGCAACTGAAGAACTGCAACAAGCACCGCTGCGCTCACCAACGGTGTTCAATTTCTTTCGCCCTGAATTTAGTCAGCCGGGTGAGATAGCCGACAACGGCCTTGTGTCGCCAGAACTACAAATATTGGATGAGAATTCCATCATAACGCTAACCAGTCGATTGGCTGCCAGTGTTTTGTGGTCACATAACTACACTTCGAACCCAAACACCAAACGCATCACTATCAACATTGATAAAGAGATGCAGTTAGAACCTGATCCTGATGCGCTTATCGAGCACCTAAATATGGTCTTGCTTGGCGGGCAAATGTCAGAAGGGTTAAAACAAGAAGTTAAGCTATTAATGGCCAGCCGCACCAATAAAAATGCTGCATCCCTGCGTGTAGTTGAAGCGATTTTTTTGATCGTATCCTCTCCAGAAGCATCAGTGCAAATCTAAGTCGAACAGAGCAAATAGCATGAGCGAATATAATCGAAGAAAGTTTTTAAAGCGTGGCTGCCAAGCAATAAGCACGGCAGGCTTAGCGTTGGGCGCAAACCCCATGCTCACATTAGCACGCGCAGCTGAAACGGATTTCGCGGCAAGCAGTGACTATCGCGCTTTGGTTTGCATATTCTTGCAAGGCGGCAGCGACGGTTTTAGCTTGTTTGTGCCAACGGCGAGTGGCGAGTACCAGGATTATGCAAACTCAAGAAAAGCCTTAGCAGTGGATCGTAGCAATCTGCTGGACCTCAGCACTCAATCTGGCCCACAAATAGGCGTCCATAGTGCGGCGGCTCCACTTCAATCATTGTTTAACGATGGCAAGCTGTCGATGCTTTCTAACGTCGGCAACTTAATCGAGCCGACCACTATCCAGCAATACAAAGACAAAACAGTTTCACTACCAGCCCAACTGTTCTCGCATTCTGATCAAGAAATTCAATGGCAACAGCTGCAGGGCCAGTTAAGTTCACGCAATGGCTGGGGCGCCTTGGCCTCAAGTTACCTGCAAGGCCAGCAACAACGGGATTACCTGACCTCGGTGTCCCTGTCAGGTAGTAATTATTGGCAGTCAAGCGAAACACTACGCCCACTCAGCATCCAATCTGAAGGCGTTATTGACTACGCCGGCATGGGTGACCTGAGCAGTGACTGGCAAGCACCCAGACGTGAAATTTTTACCCAATTGCTGAGACAAAAACACAGTCATGTTCTGACCAGCGCTTACACCGATTTACAACAACGCGCCTACAGCATCACAACGGACCTTGGCGATGCACTCACCGCCGCGCCTAACTTTATAGCCAGCAAACCACTGGAAAACGAGCTCGCCGACCAGCTCGAAATGGTTGCTCAGTTAATCAGTTTGCGTGAAACACTGGGTATGACGCGGCAGATATTTTTTGTTCGCATGAAAGGCTGGGATGTCCATGACTCGCAATCAAGAGACCTGCCCGGGCTCTTCACTCAATTGGCAGAAAGCATGCAATTCTTCCAAACCACTATGGAAGAGATTGGTTTGGCCGAGAGTGTCATGGCGTTTACCGCCTCAGATTTTGGTCGCACCCTGAGTGGCAATGGCGACGGCACCGATCATGGCTGGGGCAACCATCACATGATTATGGGCGGCGGCGTGGCCGGTTCTGAAATTTACGGCTCTATTCCACGCATGTCGCTGGATGGTCCAGACTCTGTGCGCAACGGCCGTGTGGTGCCGGCATGGTCAGCCACTCAGTACTCCGCCACATTGCTGCGATGGTTGGGCCTGAGCGACGAAATGCTCGACCAGGTGCTACCTGACCTAGTCAACTTCGAGCAACGCGACCTTGGTTTTGTGGTCTAGGGGCTGATTGTTTAAGGACAGGCATTAACTTTTGTAGTGTTGGTTTGTTTTGGGGACAGGCATGAACTTAGTGTTGGTTTGTTTTGGGCAGTGGCTTCGGGGACAGGCATTGATTTATTGTGATTTAGTTCTCATAAATATCAGATACGTCGGCTGCATACACCACGCCGGCGCTTGCTGGGGGATAGACCCTCAAAACACTTTGCCGGTTGCCGTTAAGTGCGAATGAATCCCATTAGCGGACAGGATGTCCACTTGCCCGGAGCTGATCCGGCGCTCGAACGGATACGCACCAATGCACCACACGCCAACTAACATTGATCGCTATTTCAGGGCCCACCGCTTAGCAGCGGCTTGCCTGTTTGCAGTGGCTTTGTCGTTATTGCAGTTGAGCGTGCCTGCGCATGCAACACCCGCCACACCAACCATCAAAAAACAGGTCAGCAATCAGTCCAAACCGGTACTGTCCGGTACTGCCGACCCGATGGCCGCCAGTAGCCTGAGCATAGCTGGCGCACACTTTCATCTGAAGGTAGACAAGAACGGCCAGTGGTCACTTGATCTGGCCGAGGACCGGCCCACTAGCGGTACTTACCGGCCTGACACCTCTCAACCTTTGGAAATCAAGGTTACCAGTACCGACGCCACCGGCAATCTGAGTCACGACCTGACTGAACTGGAACTGCGTATCCAACTCGACGCCGACAATGACGGCATCGCCGATCTATTGGAACAACAATCCACGGTCAGCTGCGGCGTAAAGGTGGATACTGATGCAGACGGTCTGCCTGACTATCAAGATACAGATGCTGATGGCGATGGTCTGGCCGATGCGCTTGAACGAGGAACTGTGGCTTTGAGTGGCTCTGACAGTGATCTCGACAACATCGATGACGCTATCGATATTTCACTGACACGGGGGCTTGACCAAAATGGTAACGGCATTGACGACGCCATGGAGCCGGTCGATTCAGACCAGGATGGCCTGGCCGATTTTGCCGACAGCGACTCTGACAACGACGGCCTTAGCGATGCGGTGGAAGGGAATCTGGACACCGACGCAGACGGCATTCAAAACTACCTCGACACTGATTCAGACAATGACGGAATCCCCGATACAGTTGAACGCGACTTCGACAGCGACGCAGACAGCGTGCCCGACTATCTAGACCCGGATTCTGACAACGACGGTATTCAGGATGCCCAGGAATTGGGGGACCGGGATTCCGACCAGATCCCCGACCGACTGGACGCCGATGCCGATAATGACACCCTGCCGGACCTGCTCGAGACCGCTGCGGATTTCGACGGCGATGGCGTGCCCAACTACCTGGACTGGGATTCAGACAACGACGGCATTGCTGATCGTTATGAAGCCTACAGCAGAGCGCAAATTAACGAGCAGGCGCACTACCGCTTAACGGGACAAAACTATCCGGCTATTGCAGCGGACACTGACCAGGATGGCCTACCAGATTTCACAGACCTGGACAGCGACAACTATGGCTTGCCTGACGTAAGGGAAAACCTAGGGCTTGACTCAGATTACAACGGTATTGTGGACACCCAACAAGCTGGGGGTACCCCCGTTTTTGGCTATGCTCAAGCTCAGACGCTGCAGCCACTGAGGGATTCTGACCATGACCGGATTGCCGATTTCCGCGACCTGGATTCAGACAACGATGGCCTATCAGACTTGCATGAGACCTACGGAGGACCTGAACAGCAGTCTGGCACCTTGCACGTGTTTGTAGATATGAACCAGGACGGACTGGACGACTTGATTGCGCTGAAACTCAGGGCCAGGGACAACGCTGACAGCGACTACCACGCAAATTACCTGGACCTGGACAGTGACAACAATGGCTTTTCCGATCTCGCCGAAGCCGGATTTGTCGACCGACTGGGCGATGGCATCGTGGATTCGCTGCTCGACAGCGACCGGGACGGCATTCCCGACAGCGTCGACGTTACGCAAACCGGCGGCAATGACCTCAATGCCGATGGTATCGATGATGCCAGTAATGCCATTTTTCTGGGTACAGGGGACGCGGACCGCGACGGCATAGCCGACTCAGTTGATCCGGACGCCAACGGTGACGGCAAGGTTGATCACCTGCTGGCACCTCAAGCGCTCTCAGTTCCCATCAAAGACAAGGCCGTTGATGCTACAAAATCAGCCCCCAGCGCAGTCTGGTGGCTCGTACTGCTGCTGCTTCTGTTACTCACGACAGGCTATAGCCAACTGCTTAGAAATCCAAAATAACTATATAATTCATTATCTTGAGTTTCAGCTCTTGAGCAACTCACGACCTTCTTTAGCCATATCAACGAGTACGGAACGAATCTCATCAGCTTGCAGCACTGGTTGGGGAAACGCCACTCTGACCTCATTGATATCGCCCGCCTCACGGTAGCAAATCTGCATACCCTCACTATCAAGAGCAGACAATACGGCAGACTCGGCACCGTGCCGACCAGCGTAAGCCTGCACATAGACCAGTACAGCAGCCGAGTGGTCTTCGTTCATATGCTCTATAACCGATTGAATAAGATCACAATCCAATGCAGACAACGATATGCTCCTTTGGTTGTTGCGCGGCTCAAAGACTCACTGGCTCGATTGACTCTAATTTCCTTAGATGAGACAGTACGTCTCATTATCAGCCGGTACCTTGCCTGTAGTACCCTGAAAACCACTTTATACGAGTGAATAACATCAAGCGTACCTGAAACGCACAGCACCGTGGAGGCACATCCCTATGCGCAGTTCCATAAAACAATTGCTCAAAGTTACACTGGGCGCAGCAGCAATGATCGGCATGTCCGCTCAGGCTGCAACCGTTATTAAAGTACAGTCTGTACTCAATAACAAAGCTGATGAAATCGTCATGCTGCAAGATTTTGCAGACACGGTCGCAGCACTGACAGACGGCGAAATCACCTTTGAAATCCTGCCCAACAACGCTGTTGTGCCAAGCAACCAGATCATTAACGCCGTTGACAAAGGCCTGCTGGACGGCG
>CALJAA010000086.1 GCA_938028465.1 uncultured Granulosicoccaceae bacterium
TGTGGCATGAAATAGCCCATGTGTACACATTGGAGGCTACCAATCATCAATTGCCGCGTTGGTTTAGCGAGGGCTTATCGGTTTATGAGGAGTGGAACACCGGGCCGTTAACCAGTCGCGAGCTACCCATGCCTACACTTACTGCCATAAAAGATAATCAATTTTTGCCTATAGCAGAGCTTGATTGGGGGTTTGTACGGCCGAGTTATCAGGGGCAGGTAACAGTTTCGTATAACCAAGCTGGATTAATTTGTGATTTCATCTCAAATCGTTGGGGCCATCAAGCCTTGGTCACGATGTTAAAAGCATTTGCTGAGGGTGACAAAACCGAAGAGGCGATTGAAAAAGCTATTGATATGTCGGCGCAACAATTTGACGTTGAGTTTGCCGCCTTTATCGATACGCGGTGGGGTGCATTAGCCTCCTCCCTTAGCGACTATCAAATATCAGAACGCCAGATGGCGCGGTATGCTGTGGCGGAAGATTGGGAAAGTGTTGAATCGCTAGCCAAGACTCTTATTCGGTTATATCCAGAAAGGGTTGGTGCGGGTAATCCCTACGAATTTCTAGCTAAAGCACTAGAAGAACTTTTCGAGCCCGATGCGGCTATTGAGGTGCTTGAGCAGTGGTATGACGCAGGCGGCCATTCGCCAGACAACCTCCTCAAACTTAGCGAAGCACTACGCAATAAAGGCCGAGACAAAAAAGCCGCCGCTGTTATCGAACAACTGAATTGGGTTACGCCTTATTACCCTCAAACTCACGAGTGGTTAGGTAACTACTATCTGGACACGCAACAACCTGAGAGGGCGTCACGAGAGTTTGATGCCTTGTTGGGTTTGCAAGAGCAAGACCCAGCCGCCGCCTATCTAGGCCGTGCGCGGGCAGCTAACAATCAAGGTTTAAAAGATGACGCGAAACAACAGGTGCTGTATGCGCTTGAGCACGCACCATTTTATCGGCCGGCACAACAACTTTTACTAGAACTAAACAATGGAGCTTCAGTTGACTGATTCCACAAAGCTAGCGGGTGCGACCGCTGAAAAGGTAGATGACTTTCGCCGGGTGATGGATGCGCTGCGCTCCGAAACTAGCCGAGTCGTGGTTGGGCAAGAGTCGGTGGTAGAACACTTGCTCATTACACTGCTAGTGGGTGGTCACTGCTTAGTAACCGGTATGCCGGGTACCGCTAAAACCTTGCTTGTTCGCACTTTGGCTGATGCCTTGGGCCTAGGGTTTAATCGTATTCAATTCACACCCGACTTAATGCCGACCGATATCACCGGTACCGATATTGTTGAAGAGGATGCAAACGGTGGTCGTAATTGGCGCTTTGTGCCTGGCCCCATCTTTACCAATGTACTGCTAGCTGACGAGATCAACCGTACGCCACCTAAAACACAGGCTGCGTTACTCGAAGCAATGCAAGAATACTCGGCGACAGTGCGCGGCACACAGCACACAATAGGTAAACCGTTTTTTGTACTGGCTACGCAAAACCCATTAGAGCTTGAAGGTACCTATCCGTTACCTGAGGCGCAGCTTGATCGATTCTTGTTTAATGTCCTGTTAGATTACTTACCCATTGATGAAGAACTGACTGTCGTCGAGCGCTTTACTAGCGACGTGTTGCCAGATCCCGTTAAGGCCTGCACCAACCCGATGCAAGTGTTGGAGTTTCAACAGCTCACTCGCCAAGTGCCGGTATCAAAAGAAGTGGGGCGTTATGCTGTCGAGCTGGTTAGAGCAACGCGGCCAACCGATCCATCAGCGCCGGAACATGTACGTAAGTACGTAAAATTTGGTGCATCTGTACGAGCAGCCTTATTTATTACTTTGGCGGCCAAAGCTCGTGCGTTAATGAATGGCCGTTATCACGTTGCAATCGAAGATATCAACGCCTTGGCTGCGCCTGTATTAAGGCATCGCGTCATCACTAATTACTTTGCTGATGCTGATGGTGTGGATATTGATGATGTACTCGCGCAATTGATCACGGTTAAAGCGGCTGCGTGAGGTATTGTTATGAGTCACTTAGTGTGTCATTTTAATGAGTAAATCGGCCAACAATTATGGACGCTGGTTAAAACCTGATGTGCTTGCACGTCTGGGTTCGCTTGACCTAATCGCAAGAACCGTAGTTGATGGTGTAACACATGGTATGCACCGGTCGCCTAATTTTGGGCACTCGCAAGATTTCGCTGAATACCGTGCTTATAACGATGGAGACGACCTGCGTTTTATCGATTGGAACGTATACGCACGTAGCGACAAGATGTTTATCAAACGGTATCGAGGGGAGACAAACTCCGCGGTCAATCTTCTTCTCGACACCAGCGCTTCAATGGGGTACGGCGAGCCGATAAGTAAACTTGATTACGCACGTTACATTTTGGCATCACTAGCCTATATGGGGCACCGACAAAAAGATGCGCTTGGCCTAATTACGATGGATGAAGGTGTGAGCGGTCAAATTGAACCTACCTCACGTACGGATTCATTAAGTCGTGTTTTAGGCTTGTTGGATAAGTCCGATGCGGGTAAAGGCACAGCGCTAGCCACCACTATCGAAAGCTTAGGCGTGCATTTAAACAGGCGAGGCGTGGTTGTTTTGGTGTCCGATCTCTATGGTGAGGCAAGCGATATCATCACCGCTTTGCAAACGCTAACGCATTTAGGGCATGAGATTATTATCTTTCGTGTGCTGGCGGCCGAGGAAATAAACCCTACCGTTAAAAGTTTAAGCACACTGGTTGATTTAGAAACCTCAGAAAAGGTCATCGTTGATCCTGAATTTATCAAACGCGGCTATAAAAAATCGTTTGGCGACCACACTGAAGCGCTAGAACAGGGTTGTCGTCGCTTAGGTATCGACCTTGTTACGGTACAAATCGACCAAGCCTTGGATGACACGCTGCACCAGTATATTCAGTTTAGGGAGCAGCGTGCCCAATGAGTATTCAGTGGCCATGGTATTTGTTAGGGCTGGTGTTATTGGGTTTGCCGTGGTTGTTACATTTGTTCAGCCGCCACTTTGCGCCTGAGCGCCCATTCCCGTCTAAACAATTTCTGGAAGCTGCGGACCCACCTAAATCACGTACACGCCAATTACAGTATCGCCTATTATTTGCGCTGCGTACACTGATGTTGTTAGCCCTGTGTGTGCTGTTTGCCATGCCTTGGTTCAACCGCACACAACAAGCTGGCGATGTTACGCATATCAATTATTTAGTCATGGACCACTCCATGTCGATGCGCAGTGAAGGCCGTTGGGAATCAGCGATCGATTTGATGAATGCTCATATTCGTGAACTGGGCGATGAAGACGTTCAGCTGTTCACGTTTGACGGTGTGTTAGAAGCCGCTACAGCTGGTACGATCACAGCGCCTGGTTTTTTAAGTGCCGACTACGGTGATTTAATTAGACAATTAGATGCGCGTGCTGCTAACGAGAGCCTTCCGGTGCACGTAACCTTTATAAGCGATGTGCAGCAAACATCCGTGCCGGCCCATAAAAACGCAATGCTCTATGGCACCATCGAGCAACTTGCTATTAAACGAGTAGCCAACCTTGATGCTGTGAATTTTGGTTTGAGAGCGGCGGCTCGTAGTTTTGATGGTGTGCACGCCAATATCAAAGCCACGCTAAGTGCATCTGCATCTAACGACAGCAGTCAGGCTTTTGAACGAACGGTAGAGGTGACCCAAGGTGACCGCGTGGTGGCCTCTCGCGCCATTTCGATTAGGGCGGGAGAATCCAAAGAGTTGGTGCTTGAGCAGATCCCACTACCTGCAAGCAACGACACAAGCTTTGATGTTCGAATATTAGAAGATGACGTTTTAGCTCAAGATAACCAGTTACAGGTAGTCGCGATTGGATCCAACCCCGAGATTATGTCAGTTATTCAATACAATGATTTAGCATCACCGGCGGCTTTAGTGTTTGTTGAAACCGCCTTACGAGCTGATGGTGTAGCGACCATGAATATGATTACGGAAGCTGGCTTAAGCAGCGGAGAATCAATAAGCCATGTGATTGCTTTTGTTGATAAGCAAGATCGTTCGGCCTTACCCGCATCGTTGACTGACTTTGTTGCTGCCGGTGGTAACGCCTTAGTGATGCTGGTACCCAATACTAGCAGTGATAACAATTCAGCCGATGATGATATCAAGGGCAGTGAAATAACATTTATTGATCCAGTACATGCTCTTGCTCTGAATCGTAGTGATTGGTCATCGGTTAAGGTGTATTCCAATGAGCCCTATACCGCGCGGCCATCAGAGCAAATTTTATTACAATCTGCAAATGGGGTGCCGTTGCTTAGTGAGGAAATCACAGAGGGTGGGCGGTTATTTTTTCTACATGATGCCTTGGATGGCAACAGTAGTAACTTGCCTCAGCAGGCGGCCTTTGTTGAAGTGTTACATTCATTGGTAAACTACTTCAGTACGCATGATCTCGTGCCAAACGTTATTGAAGTAGGCGAAACGCTAAACTTGCCACCACGTATGCGGCTAATCAGGCCTGATGGTAATGCGATAGGTCAGCTAACTGATTCAGGCAAGCCTCAGCTGCTGCAGCTCGATGAGCCGGGTATCTATACCTTACTTGAACAAACGCGAGAGCGTTCACTTAGGGTCAGATTAGATCCGGCGGAATCTGATATCGCGGCTATGCCAATTGCGGCAACGGATGCCTGGCAAAGTAGGGCGATTCTAGGTGAGCCGGTTGCTGGTGATGCTGCTTCAACTACAGTGACAACTGGCAACGACGTATCTATTAGGCAAGATATTTGGCAGTACCTATTACCCCTATTTGCGGTGTTACTGCTGCTCGAATCTATGTTTGCTAACCGCCATCTCGGCATAAAGCGCGACGGGTCGATATGAAAACCGACAACCATCAAAAACAGCTACAACGATACATTAGCGCAGCACGTAGGCGAGAATCTTATCGAATTATATTGCAGTGGTTGCTTATCACCGCATTAGTATTACTGGCCATCACCGCCTTAGTTGTTGGTGTTGGTATGCAGCGCGGTTTTACCGCTTCAATGATCGATGGCAATCGAGTGCTGCTTTTTGTCGCGGCCGTTGTGTCGATTGGCTTCTTGTTGGTGAGGCCACTCCTAACATTAAGACGCAATAAAGGTGCAACACTACTTGAATCATCAGATAGTGCGTTTAATGGCCGTATCCAAACCTATCTAGATACCCGTCAACAATCGCCAAGCCATGAGTTTTTACCCTTACTGGCCTCAGATGCCAATAAGGTTGCTGATCGTGTTCCGTTATCGAAGGTTGTACCAACCTCTGAATTGTTCTGGCCGTTTAGTGCCTTAGCTTTGGGCGCGGTTGGCGTATTCATGTTCTTTCAAAATGGGCCACAAGAGTGGCGTAACGCTGCGCAACATCTTTGGATGGGTTGGCAAACACCTGGCTTAGTACAAGAGCGCGTGCTGTCAGTAAAGCCTGGGGATGTAGAGATACTCGCTGGCAGTAATCTTGAGGTTGTAGCTGATGCCACCGGGTTTAAAGTTGAAGAACTCACGTTCAAGATTAAAAACATTGGCCAAGATTGGCAATCCACGAGCGTCGAGCGTGACGAAGATGGTAAGTTTCGATTCTTGCTGTTTCGTGTTGATAAATCACTGACGTATAGCGTTGATGCAAACCATGTGTCTAGCCCTGAATATGACGTGTCTGTGGTTGAGCCAGCCAAACTAGATCAATTACAAGCCCATTTTGAATTCCCTGAATGGACAAAGCTTGAGCCAAAAACGGTACAAAACGCTGGTGCGATTGCCGCTGTAAAAAATACGGCAGTCACGTTGGATTTCGTAACCGATAAACCGCTTAGCTCTGGGTCGCTCATAGTGGGTGATTCGAGTGTGCCACTACAACAAAGTGATTCCAATGGCGTTACGACTTACACGGCAAAGCTTGTGCTTGCCTCTGATAGCCATTATCAGTTGGTAGATAAGCTGCTTGGCCAACAAGTGGCTATTAGCGCTGAGTACCCCATTATTATTCAAGGTGATGAAGCGCCTGAGATCGCTATTACACAACCTGGGCGTGATGTTAGTGCCTCGCCAGTTGAAGAAGTACATTTGGAGATTGAAGCTAGCGATGACTTTTCGATTGAATCGGTTACGTTGCATTACTCTATCAATGCAGGCGATTGGCAGGTAGCCGAACTCGATGCCACTGAAACTAATCGCTATGTATTTAAACTTGAAGAACTAGGTGAACCTTCACCTGGGGTCAGCGGGCCAATGGTGCCTGGCGATCTAATCAGTTACTACGCCAAGGTTAGCGATCACGATAGTGTTAGCGAAACAGATATGTTGCTGGTTGATGTGCGGCCATTTGATCGTCGGTTTTCTGAAGGCAGTAGTGGTGGTGGGCCGAGTGGGTCATCCCCGGGCAATGAAGGCACAGAGATATCGCGCCGCCAAAAAGAGATCCTGCTAGCTACCTGGAACCTACTACGCACAACAGAAGCAGCCGGTGGCGATACCACCGCGGTCGCTGACAATGCACGTTTGTTATCCGATTTACAGCTGAAGTTAGCTGAGCAGGCAAGAACCCTGGCTGATCGGTCAGAAGCAAGGTCGCTAACGCAGCAAGGTGAAAACATACGCGAGTTTGTTGATTACTTACGACAAGCTGCGGATGCCATGCAACCTTCTGCTGAAGCTTTAGAAAGCATAGAGTTAGAAAAGGCAGTACAGCCACAACAACTTGCTTTGCAATTACTACAGCGAGCCGAAGCCTTGTTTGCCGATATACGCATGACTCAGCAACAAGAAGGAGGTGGCCAAGGTGGCCAACAGCCGGGTAAAGATATGGCTGAGATGTTTGAACTAGAAATGGATCTTGAGCGCAGCAAGTATGAGCTACCTGATCGAGGACAAAACAGCAGCGCTAGCGAGCAAATCGACGATATTTTTAAACAGCTTGAAGAATTGGCTCGACGGCAGCAAGCATTGGCTGAGCAAACAAAAAATAAACCTGAACTTACCCGTGAAGAAAAATGGCAGCAAGAGCAGTTGTCACGTGAATTGGAAGAATTACGCAAGCAACTTGAAGAGATACAAGAGCAGGCTGAAGGATCCACTGGCGAAGAATCAGAACAACTTAGTGATGCTGCTAAAAAGTTAGAGGAACAAATCCGTAAAGCTGAAGACGCGTTGCAACGTGATCAAGGCGAACAACAAGCGGGGCAATCAGGTGCGGAGCAAGCTAGTGAAGAATTACAAGAAGCCGTAAACGAGCTTTCAGAGATTCGTCAACAGGCACTGCAAGAAGGCATTGAGGAAGCTGCTAGAAAAGCTGCTGATCTACTCGAAGAGCAACGACAAACCGAGCAGCAATTAAGAGAAGCCGTGCAACGGGCGGCAGAGGCTCAAGCATCAGGTGTTTACTCTGAGGGTTTAACACGCCCCGAAGCAAAGGCATTGGCTGAACGTAAGCGCGAGCTACAAAAGGATCTCAATGACGTTCAAACTGATATTGAAAAGCTACAGGATCGCTTTGGTGAGCAAGCTCCACAAACAGCTGAGGCGCTAGATGAAACGCTAGAAGAATTAGAAGAAAGCCAAGCTGAAGCAATGTTGGGGATTGCTAGTGATTCAATTGAGGCTGGTTCTCTTGCGACTGTATTGCCGGGGGAGTCGTTAGTCACAAACGCGCTACGCGAACTTCGCGATCGGCTTGCAGAGGCTGCCGAAGTGGCAGACAACGAACAGTTGCAGCCAACTGAGCAGGAAGACATGCAGCTAGCCGAAGCCGTTCGCGATATTCAAGATTTGCGACAGCAGCTTGAAAGAGCGAACGAGCAAAGCCGGCAAAGTTCAGAAGGACAGCAAAGTTCAGAAGGACAACAAAGTTCAGAAGGACAACAAAGTTCAGAAGGACAACAAAGTTCAGAAGGACAACAAAGTTCAGAAGGACAACAAAGTTCAGAAGGACAACAAAGTTCAG
>CALJAA010000087.1 GCA_938028465.1 uncultured Granulosicoccaceae bacterium
CTGCCTAGGTTGACAGGTTTTGTCAGGCCATATAACAGCATTGCAAGTGATACTACTAAAAGCAAAAAGGCGACGAAAAAGAATGTGCTCATGAGAATAAAATTGGCTAGCTTAAGCCGTACAGTATACGCAAAAGATCCACACGGTCATTCCCGCCTTCGCGGGAATGACGACCTTATTTCTAAAGAATGACGACCGATTATAATGGTGACCAGCTGATTCTTTACACCAACCTGTCCGTATTCTTACTTATCCGTATCCTTACGTAGTAAGCATCTTCACGTAATCCGTAAGCAGAGTGCTGTGATATTGTCTATGCCCCCATTTCGATTGGCCTGCCGAACGAGTCCGTCACATAAGGCCTTGATACTGCCCGATTCGCCAGCTTTGAGCAGCTGATGCAGTTCGGCTTCGCTCAGCATGTCGCTTAAGCCGTCTGAGCATAATAGGATCAAATCGCCGCGCTGCAGGGATATTGGAGTGATATCGCTGTTGACAGATTCAAACAGCCCGATAGCGCGCATAATGATATTGCCAGGCGGGGCAGGCCCGGGTTCTTTATTTAATTGCCATTCGCGCAGCAGGGTGTGATCTTCAGTTATTTGTGTTAGCTGATCATCGCGGTAGCGGTACAGGCGGCTGTCGCCGACATTAAATACGATGCCACTATTTGGGCTGCCACTGTGATCAGGTGTTGGAGTGTACAGGCCGACCAAGGTTGTGCCCATACCATTCCCGGGCTCGATATTGGATGCTTGGTTAGCGGCAAACACTTCCGCGTTAGCTTGTTCGATCGCACCGCGCACAAGTTCAGTAACGTCGGTTGAATTTGGGGTTTGCAGAGCCTGTTTGTAAATTTCTTGTATGGCTTGAGTTGCCATTTTGCTGGCAACGTCGCCTGAGCCATGGCCGCCCATGCCGTCAGCAATCGCGTACAAACCTAATACCGTATCGCTTATCCAACTATCTTCGTTAATAGGGCGATGCCTGCCGCAATCACTTAGAGCAGCTGCCTGTATGGATACCGGAGTGGGGCTCACTATGCTCCTCGCAATCCTAATTGATAAGCGCCAACAATAATTATTAGAAGCACAATCGAGAGGAGCAGCCACTTTTTTACCGTAGCCTTTTTAGTGTGATTAGGGGCCTTTTCTCTGTGTTGCTCCGGCATTCCAACCGGGCGTTTCATATCAGGTGCTGGCATAGAGTTTAGGTATTCCACGGTATTGATTGCTTGACTCTCAGGTTGAATATCGGGTTCTTGTTTAGCCTTTTGTACGTTGGCGGGTGCACTGTTGGATTCTTCAGCAATAATTCTGATCGCTGGGGTTATGCTGTCTGGGTTGAAGCGTTCGGCCTTGTTGGCGATAACGGTATCCGCAGTACTACTTGTCGCCTCAGGTGCGTGCTTCATCTGCGGGATAGTCAGCAAGTATTTATCAGTATCAAAAATGATGATGTCGCTGTGTTTTAGAATTTGAGTGCCGTCTATTTCAACGCCATTTACCAAGGTGCCGTTTAGCGATCCAAGATCCGTAATGCTCAGTTGGCCGTCTTTGAAATTAAAACGAGCGTGCTTGCGAGAAGCGCCTTCTTCATGAGCTAGGCTAATGCCACAGGATGAGTGACGCCCCGCGATAATTGAGTCACATATATCTAGAAACGAATCATCGCGCAAGCGCTTAAGGTATGGGAGTTTTCCGTGGCGTGGCATGGTTTAACTGTAATCCCGATGACAGTATTCGTACAAGGTAATAGTACCCGTTACGCGTGCGTGAAACACCGATACAGAGTCATGAGTGTGACTGTGTTCAGATTTGTTCAAGTTCGATTAAGCACCCGTGAAAATCCTTAGGGTGTAAAAACACCACTGGGTTCCCGTGGGCTCCAATTTTTGGTTTGCCATCGCCTAGCACTCTAGCCCCTTTGTTTCTGAGCTCTAAGCTGGCCGCCTCTATGTCATCCACTTCAATACACAGATGATGTAAGCCGCCATCTTTATGCTTTTCTAAAAATTTGGAAACCGGTGAACCATCTCCCAAAGGGTAGAGTAGTTCGATGCGAGTATTGGGTAGATCAACGAACACAACGGTTACGCCATGTTCGGGCAAGGTCTGTGGTTTTGAAACCTTTGCGCCCAAGGTGTGTTCATAAGTGTGCACTGCGGCGTTCAAGTCGGACACGACTATGGCCACATGATTTAGTCTGCCAAGCACTGGATTAACCTTTCACCGCGTAACCCAATCGATTCAACGCTTCCTCAATTTCTTTCAGCACGTCTGGGTCTTCGATGGTGGCTGGCATATTCCAATCCGTCGCATCTGCAATGGATCGCATGGTGCCGCGTAGGATTTTACCGCTACGCGTTTTAGGTAGCCGCTTCACTACTGCAACCGATTTGAACGCAGCAACTGGCCCAATCTTTTGGCGAACATCATTGATGAGATCTTTTTCTATGTCCGCACTGGAGCGTGTGCAACCATCGTTGAGTATCACCAAGCCAACGGGTAGTTGCCCTTTAAGTTGATCTGCAACGCCCATAACGGCGCATTCGGCCACATCTGGATGAGCGGCTAATACTTCTTCCATCGCGCCGGTTGATAGGCGATGCCCGGCAACGTTGATGACGTCATCAGTACGCGCCATAACAAACACGTAGCCATCATCGTTTATGAACCCGGCATCACCTGTTTCATAGTAGCCAGGAAATTTTTCGAAGTAGGCGCTTTGGTAGCGTTCAGGCGCGTTCCATAGGGTAGTAAAGGTGCCGGGCGGTAAAGGCTGCTTAACAACGAGTGCGCCATGGTCGCCTCGCTTAACTTCTTTAGCTTCACTATCGAGAACTTGTACGTCATAGCCAGGTACTGCGACCGAGGGTGAGCCTGCGATGATGGGGAGTTTTTCTATGCCTAAGCAGTTAGCGCAAATCGACCAACCCGTTTCTGTTTGCCACCAGTGATCGATCACCGGTACGGCTAGGTGCTTTTGAGCCCAAGATAGTGTGTCAGGATCACATCGTTCGCCAGCTAAAAATAGCGAATCAAAGTGGCTCATGTCGTAGTCTTTTAGAAATTTGCCTTCAGGGTCAACTTTTTTGATCGCTCTGAATGCGGTAGGCGCTGTAAAAAGCACCTTAACTTTATGTTCGCTAATCACACGCCAGAAAGCACCAGCATCAGGTGTACCAACCGGTTTGCCTTCGTACAAAACGCTGGTGCAGCCTTGGAACAACGGCCCGTAGATAATGTACGAATGCCCAACTACCCAACCAATATCAGAAGCTGCCCAGTAAACATCACCAGGTTGTGTGTTGTATATGTTGCGCATAGTCCACTTGAGTGATACCACTGATCCGCCGGTATCGCGAACGACACCCTTAGGTTGGCCTGTGGTGCCTGAGGTGTACAGTATATAAAGTGGATCGGTGCTAGCCACCGGTACGCAGTCAGCAGGCTCAACATTGTTGATTGCGCTGTGCCAATCTAAATCCCGATCCTGATTGAGTTCAGCTTTGCATTGTTCACGTTGCAACACGACGCAATGTGCGACCTTGTGTTTGGCTAAGCTACATGCGTTATCAAGTAGCGGTTTATATTCAACCGTGCGATTTGGCTCAATACCGCACGAGGCGCTAACGATGACGTTAGGTTCGCAATCATCAATTCGTACTGCAAGCTCGTTAGCCGCAAATCCACCAAACACTACCGAATGAACCGCGCCTAATCTAGCAGTGGCTAATACGGCAACGATGGCTTCAGGAATCATCGGCATATAAATTAAAACACGATCGCCCTTGTTAACGCCGAGCGCTTTGAGGCCACCGGCAAAACGGGCAACTTCATCGCGTAGTTCAGAATAGGTGATGGTGCGTTTGGTATCGGTGACGGGGCTGTCGTAAATGATCGCGGCTTGATCGGCGCGACCATTTTCGACATGTACATCTATTGCGTTGTAGCAGGCGTTGATTTCACCATCTGGAAACCACTGATTGAAGGGCGCTCTGCTGGTGTCAACTCCAATACTTGGTTTTTTATGCCAGTGATTGTCTTGTGCAACTTTTAACCAGAATTCAGAAGGTGAGTCGATCGATTGTTGATGAAGTGCTTGATATTGGCTCATATTGATTGTTTGCAGGCTTGGCCTGAGCAGCATTTGGAATACTAAATAGTATACCGTTACCGTTGCCAGCTCGCCTTACTAGAGCGCTAATCCCCAATATAAGCAGCAGTACTGGGCCGCCAAAACCTGCGTATTCTGCAACAATCACATCTGAATGCGAGCCGTCATGATAAGGCTCGGCCTCCAGCGGCAGATTACGCAAATTGCGAAAAGTTTGGTCGTCCACAGTGTCGAGTACCCGACCACTGTCGGCATCGTGAATATCGATTCGTACTTGATATTCGCCCGCTCGATATCGATCAACCAACTGGGCTTCAACTCGATAAACGTCTGAACCAGAACGTCCGTAGATTCTGAAAGTTTTGGTGGTGAGCAATAAAACGGGTGATTGATCGCCTCGTTGTAGAAAGATCGAGGCATAAATATCTTGGCTATTGTATGACGTATCAACATCAAAACTCAGGCTAAAGCCCCCAAAGTAGCCATCATGATCGTTGTCAGAAAATAGAGAGGTGCCTACGTCGTCCACCCAGACATGGCCATGGCGGCTATGATTAAAATGGATGGTGTGGCCCTGTGTTTCCTCTTCTGCTCTGGCGGCTGCCCATTCTTCAACAGTGGCGGTATAGCCTTCCGAAATTCTTAGCTCGTTTGAGTTAGTTTGAAGCCGTACCTGTGTGTCAGCATTTGCAACCAGTGGTAAAGAGAGCAGGCCGAGCAGCAAAGTCACGGATAGGTATTTTGGGTACGTTGGTTTTAGTACACCGCTGTTCATGGTCGTGTTTGTCATGTTAGTCCCTTTAGTACACTTTTTGACAGTCTAGGATTGTGGGGCTGAACCAAGCCTTAACTGGCTGTCGCTGTATTGAATCTGTTTCACATAACAAACACATCAGTAAGCTACAGCGAATGTGAATTCTGGCATAGATCGCTTTAAGCTTTTGATGTCTAAGTAAATTGGCGTGAGTTTAACGTTGACATAGAGCCTGCATATAGCGACAATCGCGTAACTGAATGCATCTACCGCAATCTAAATGCATTCTTACTGACGCAATCCCAGAAATTGACGCAAAATCAAGGAACTTCCACATGGCAAAAGGGCAGTCACTTCAGGAGCCATTCCTGAATACCCTCCGCAAAGAGCGCATACCTGTTTCAATCTATCTAGTGAACGGAATCAAGCTCCAAGGCCAGATCGAATCCTTTGATCAATTTGTCGTGTTGCTAAAAAACACGGTCAATCAAATGGTTTACAAGCACGCTATATCGACAGTCGTGCCGAGCCGACCTGTTAAAGTTCCGTTGCCTGGCGAAGAAGAATCCGAAGAGGATTAGGTTCGTCAAAAAGGATTGTCATTCCCGCGCAGGCGGCGGTCCGGCGTTCCGGAATCCATGCTAGATCTAGATGGGAGTCCACCCAGTAAAGCGCCCCGCCGCTTTCGTCAGGACGACGCCCTGCGGGGGTCAAGTCCATGCTAGATTCAAAATGGGTCCCGGAATGCCGGATCACCGCCTTCGCGAGGACGACACGCACTCACACCTAGGTGGCCTAGCCACATTAATTGGCATATCAAATTGTTTGAAAGACCTTCCTCGAGTGACGGAAACGCACTCCTAGTATTTATGGATGTTGCACTGTCAGCAGAGGCTTCTGCGTACCCGCAATCTGAAGCCGAGTTTGCCTGTGATGAATTTGTAGAGCTCTCGGTATCGGCCGGGATGGCGGTGGTTGAGCTGGTTAAAGGCAGCCGCAAGAAACCTGACCCGCGAACCTATATTGGTAAAGGTAAGATCGATGAAATCAAACTCCTATTAAAAGAACACGAGGTTGATGTCGTTTTGTTTGGGCAACGCTTGTCACCAAGCCAGGAGCGCAATCTCGAACGTGAGCTTGAAGTGCGAGTGCTAGATCGCTCTTCTCTTATTCTCGATATATTTGCTCAGCGCGCCCGTAGTTTTGAGGGCAAGTTGCAAGTCGAGTTGGCACAGCTAACTCATTTATCAACGCGCTTAGTACGAGGTTGGACTCACCTTGAACGACAAAAGGGTGGTATCGGTTTA
>CALJAA010000088.1 GCA_938028465.1 uncultured Granulosicoccaceae bacterium
TCAAGCTCAGAACCTGCTAACCTAACTTGCATGAGCACATCACCTGTATCCGTTATCACTGGCGCTGCTACCGGAATCGGTTTTGAAATTGCGTCGAAATTGTTATCTGAAGGGCATTCGCTTGTTCTGAACGATCTCAACGCCGAAGCATTATCTTCCTGTATCGATCAGTTAAACAATCAATATCGCAACGCTCAAATTGAATCAGTTTGTGGAGATGCGGGGTCGCTTTCAGTCATTGACACTATTCTCGATGTGGCAATGTCGCGCTTCCAGCGGGTAGATAACGCCGTTGCCAACGCCGGTACAACCACATTCGGCAATTTTCTGGACTATACGCCAGAGCAGCTTGAACAGTTGTTAGCACTTAATATTCAAGGCAGCTTTTTTCTGGCACAGCGCACCGCAAAAATTCTTATAGAAAACCGCCAACCGGGCAGGGTTGTGCTTATGTCTTCAGTAACCGGTTTTCAATATCACCCCGATTTGGCTGCCTATGGTATGACTAAAGCAGCATTGCGCATGTTGGCCAGAAGCCTGGGTGCAGAGTTAGCGCCGCATGGAATTACCGTAAACTGCATAGCACCCGGCGCAACTTCCACCGAGCGCACAGAAGAAGACCCAGACTACAACCAAACGTGGGCAGGCCTTACGCCAACAGGCAGAGCATCAACACCTGCAGATATCGCAGCAACGGCCAGCTTTTTATTATCTGCAGGAGCGGCACAAATTACCGGGCAAACAATTGTAGTGGATGGCGGCTGGACGCTGACTAGCCCGGTTAATGACTGAGCGATGGGTTTGTCGCTGCATGAGCTGAAATTTAATACCCCAGAGAGTCTGTAAAAACGTTCAAGTTCGCTGCTGAGGCCTCTGGAATGAGATTGCTTGAAAATATAGAGCTGGCTTCGATCAAACAGCTATGGCAGCAGCACAATTTGTGCATTTTCAATAGAAAAACAACCCTGGTGGCGTTAAGACCACCAGGGTTATGGTTTCCGTGAGAACATCGATTAAGACTTTAAAATTAGTCAATACTGTCTAATGCCAATAAAACTAAATTAGATGTCTCTTCTTAACTCTCACAATAAAGCGGGTATTAGGGGTTATCACAGTACAGCGCACCGTCAGGGTTTTCACAAGAGAACGTAAAAACGTAAAGCCCGTTGTTCCGATCTGATGCCAAAATGATCTGAGTTCCGTCACTGAGCTCATCAACGTGCACACCCCAAAAATTTGACCCACCATCGGGCTCAATCCAGCGACCGACTTCATGAACGTTCTGAGAATAGCTTCCCTCGTCATTAAGGTTAGCGTGGAAGTGACCGGGGCGATATTCCAGTGCTCTCATACCGAGCGAGTACCAAGACACAAACATGCGCGGACCAGCGTTAAAGCTCGGCGTGACGTCTTGTGTCAAAGGATCGGCTTCGATGTTGTGCATGGTCAAGTCACCAAATTCCGTCCCGAACGGCATGCCATCTTCATCAAATTCCTGGACTGTTTGGTACGGGGCGTAGTAACCAAGTTCGCCCATTTGCGGAATCGTTGCTGTGTTTCCGCTAGTCATGCCTCCGACCGGAACGGTGACATCTACCCCTGTGTTGTTTATGACATGTAGATAACCCCAGCCATCAAAAATGGATGATGCAGTAGCGGTTGCAAACGGTGTGCTTTTCATAGCTTCGCCAGTGGAGTATCCAACGAATATTCCCGGAATCTGCGGCTCAGGAAGCGTGCCCAAAGACATATTAACCAACGCTTCACCTCGAGCAGCATCGTTGGCAACGATGAATCCTTCATAACCCTGTTGCTCCGCGTTATAACCCTTGAGGGAGAAATCGCAAGCACCACGTTGGATCAATGCAACCTCACCAGCACCATTGGCCATCGGAATATCGGTTATGTTGCAACCTTCGCCGCCAGTCCAAACAACAGATCCAATTAAATCATTAGGATCGCCACCGAACAGTGCCCCGGCGGCAGGATAAGCTGTGCCGTCGTAGTCGACAGCAAAATTTGACGGTGAGAAATCTTCGTCACCAGCAAAGAGATAATCTCCATTGCCTCCAAAGACCGCAGCATGTGCATTACCCTCGTAAGGTTGACCCAGTATGGGCTCCGGATCAGGGTAAGTAGAGTCGCCAAGGAAAACCGGGTTGGCTGGATCACTTAGGTCGAGTGTGACAAAGCCAAGATCCCAATAAGACACAAGCCCGGTCGGGACACCGTCGATGATATTAACCCACACATCGTGATTGAATATGCCCGCAGATGAGCCGGTTTCAAGTTGGTCCAAATTCGCCCCTTGCGGTATCCAATCAAGCGCACCCGTAATGGAGAGCAGTTTTGGTGATTGCGGTTTGCTGATATCCACGATGAATGTGTCGAAGAAATCGAATGTGTCAGCGGTGCCGATCAAATAACTCTTTCCATCCCAATCCCAAGCAAAGGTATTGTGTACCCCTTCGTACTCAAGAAAATTCTTTTTGAGCGCTTTCGGTTTAGTGGGATCAGTTACATCGTAAAGGCTTATACCACCTTGGCCAACCTGGCCCGGCGCCCCTTTTCCGTTGGCATTGGAATTGGCATCCGATACCGCTCCCCCAGGAATAGCACTGCCACAAGGTTCCTGAGTCGTGATCAAAACATCAACATCGCCAACGCTATGCACCTTGACGTCATTGATGCGAGTATTCGGAGCGGATTTTATATCGGCAATAGTAGCGCCTTCGGTAGCGGGGGAATTGGCAATAGCAGCGTCGATATCCACTATAAAAACACCTGCATCAGTGCAGTCGGGATCCTGGAAGGTACCAATGTAGGCGTAGCCCTTGTGTGACCATACATCTGTATACAATCCATCAATAACGCCTGAAAGCGTATCCCGACCTATAACTTTAAAGCCGTAGTTTGTGTCTTTCGGAATGTGCCCCTCATTAGGGCTCTCATGGGCTAACGCGACAGTGAACATTGAAGTGGCTACGGCAACCGTAGTCAGCTTCCTCACATTGAATTTTTTAGAGTATTTCATTGTATTATTTTCTCCTCAGTAATCGATTAACGAGCTGATCTAAAAATAGTGTCTATAAATGATCGATTTTTCTCCAACAAGAATTAATGCTGACTCATGGCGTCACCCGAACCGCGGTTAAGGGCTAAAGACCCTGCGTCTCATGCGTGCAACAAACCAGATTGTCTATCCTGATCCAAAACAAAAGTTAAGTCAAAAAAATAATTGCACTCAATGAATTGCGTGACAAAAGAGTAAGCCAATGCGACATCAGTGACATTCATTCTGGCCAGAACGTAAACCGGAACGCAATCGCGGACTCTCATAATCGGAATCAGATAGCATTCGTAGTCACTTTGACAGGAGTTTTCGTCTCGATGATTGTGCTAGCTGAACACCATGGCTGGAGTATGGAGATTCATTCCTGAATCGCCCACAGCTTCACTATGAAGCGACGATACCTGAAAGTTCATTATTGAGGCGCCATGGCAGACTATTGCCTTGACTCCAAAACGCCAATTGGCATTGCTTTTGCTGCTTTTGAGTTGCAAAGCAAAACCACCATCACCATGATTCATGTCGACCGGTTTAACGCTGATCTTCTTTTACAAATGAAATGCATCGAAGCGCCGGCAATTACGCGAATTATCGCTACACCAATATCATTAGTAGTCCGCAGGGCCGGCTGACAAAAGACGGATTGAAAGAACTGATCCGTAATGTGAAACTGCGACACGCCTATGTGTGAGGGTCCACCTTAATTATGTCCAACGTTACGGAACACTTGGTTGCATTGGGCA
This sequence comes from uncultured Granulosicoccaceae bacterium, assembly GCA_938028465.1. Taxonomy (GTDB): domain Bacteria; phylum Pseudomonadota; class Gammaproteobacteria; order Granulosicoccales; family Granulosicoccaceae; genus Granulosicoccus. Next base: position 3,814 of record CALJAA010000088.1, read on the forward strand.
TCCCAGCAACCAATATTCACACAGAAAGTTTTGAATTTTGATCGACGATTCGAATCATCATGAGACTAGCATGTCGTTCATAAACTTGATTGGTTAACCTCAGCTCAGATAATTGACTAATCAATACGATAAATGGAACCGTTTCCAGAATCGGTTATAAAATACAGAAACCCATCGGGCCCTTGGCGGATATCACGAATACGACCGTACTCGTTTGCAAATAATCTTTCCTCATTCAAAACTGCATTGTTCTTGACTTCTAATCGAGCGATCAGTTGATACTTAAGAGCACCAACCAACAGATTATCTTGCCATTCAGGGTATCGACTGCTATCAACAAATGCCAGGCCTGAAGGAGCGATTGACGGATCCCAGAAAGTAACAGGTTGTGACATACCAGGCTTCTCCGTACCTTCTCCAATTTTTGTACCAAAGCCATAGTTCACACCATAAGTGATGGTTGGCCAACCATAGTTTTTACCTGAAAGCACTTGATTTAATTCATCGCCACCTTGAGGGCCATGCTCATGCGCCCACAGTGTTTTAGTTTTCTTGTCAAACACCATTCCTTGCACATTACGATGTCCGTAGCTGTAGATCTCTGGCAGGGCGCCAGCCACATTTACGAATGGGTTATCTTCAGGTATCGCGCCATCGTCATGTAATCGGATTATCGTGCCAACGTGTGAGTCTAGTTGTTGAGCGAGTTCTTTAGCCCCTCGATCACCGAGTGAGATATACAAAAATCCATCATCGTCGAAAGTTAATCGAGAACCAAAGTGCCTACCGCCAAGTAGCTTAGGAAGCGCTGTAAAGATAACCTCGACATTGCGAAGCTCATTGTCGACCAACTTGCCGCGAGCGACTTCAGTGCCATATTTAAAACCTCGCTTAGAGGTATAAGACAAATAAACCCATTGATTTGAATTGAAGTCTGGGTGTAGCACCACATCTAAAAGTCCGCCTTGACCCTTAGCGTGTAATCTAGGCAAGCCTTTGATCGGCTCAGCTTGCAGCTTTGCATTCAGTACTCGACGCAGAGCGCCAGATCGCTCAGTGACCAGCCAATCAGTTGCCGATATAAACGCAATTGACCATGGGTGATCCAATCCAGACGTTATTTGAGTGATTGAAATATCGCGTTTTATGCTCGTGTGTGCCG
>CALJAA010000089.1 GCA_938028465.1 uncultured Granulosicoccaceae bacterium
ATGGCTTGAGTAAAAGGGTTATCTGACGTTAGAACCGAGTTGGTTATGATTTCAATTGTGCTTTGCGGGTGTGTTTCAAGCCAGGCGAGTATCTTTTGGGCTTCATCAATAATGACTTCGCCATTATCATTAGTGTATAAAGCCGAAAATAAATAAGGTGAGACTATACGTATTTTTTTAAAGTCTTCCGTACCAAATTGATTCATCATCGCAGTGATGGAATTCTGACTTCTACTCAAATTTTCCGGCGCACTCCTGATAACATTCTTATTCGTAATATTAGCAATTTCATGTGCGAGCACAGCCCGACCAGCGTGAAAATCACTGGCAAGGAAGGACGGCATCGAACTCAATGCTGCTTGGATGTCCGGTAGCTTCTTAAGGGTTTCTAGTTCGCGCTGATGATCCGCTCGTATCGTTGAGTATTTATCGAGATTAGTTGAGGTGCGGAGTATTCTATTCTTATCAAAATAAAACAAAATCGAAAAATAGGTTTCCATAACCCTACCTAGAGGATACGGCTCGGTGTCAGTTGCAGCTTTGGGCTCACGAACCAACAGATCTGCATCACTGTAGGAATGTGGATTAAAGGATCCGTCCTCTAGTATTCCAAAATAATCCATTGAGATATTTCGACCGCCAGTGATGCCGTAGGATTTACCGACAAACGCGCCATCAACAACAATGAGTTTGTCATGAGACCGACGATTAGGCTTGGAACCTGGCTTAGACAATGCATTGAATATCGCTGCTTGCACACGTGCTCTGTGAATGGTGGTTTTACCCGCTGCGTTTTTTAAGTATCCAGCCTCCACTTCACAAGACTTCAGTGCTTTTAGTTGATCTTTTTTCAAACTGAGCGAACCCAGTGAATCAACCATGATTCTGACATCCACACCGCGACGAACAGCGTTGCACAATGCACCCAGTATTGCTTGCCCGCTGAAGTCATCCCGAAAAATGTAATACATGACATCGACTGTATGCTGAGCATTTTCAATCAACCAGATTCGAACCGCGAGCGCGGTATGTGCCCCTTGTTCAGACGAGCCGATGAATTTCATGTCTGCAGAATTTACGGGGACATTAGCATTGCGGGCAAACTGAATTAAATCCACGGGTACTGCTTTATCATAGCCGTAAGTGCGTTGAGTAAGGAGTAGTTTGACGAAGTCATCTTCTACTGCCCCTACGGGTTTGCAAGCAGTATTTGGTACTTGTGGCGTGCACTCATTGGGCGTGCGAGGCGAGACTGCACAACCTAGCGACAAACTTAGTAATAACAGTGCACCTAAACGAACCACTAAGCGTTCTTTCCTCTTCATTCGTTTGTAACCTCTATGCAAAAATTACTCTACAATTTTACGCGCACCTTCTAGAGTACGATTGACAAAGGCACTCAACCAATCACTAAATACGCTGCTTTCCCAAAACCCATTGTGGCCATTAATTATCTCTGGGGTAGTGCGGGCAACAATAAAGGGATTTGAACTTTGACTTACGTTAGTGGGCTGACGGTTTCTCTCGTCGCTAGCTGGTTGCAGCCTGGACAAGCAAAGCGATTGCGCACAAAACTGATCAAACCAGGCAGCACCATTGATTGCCTTATCGGGTGTTGTACCATTCACAGTAGAAGGTGATTGAAGCAGAGAATGGGTATCATATGCCCGATAGCCACCGACTGATGTCCGTCGTTCCTTGTTCCAATCTAACGCAAACCAGTGAGCTAAGGGGTAGGCGAACTTGTTTACCAAATCGTTGCTGGTATTGACCATTAAGTACACTGGGTTTTGCTGTGGCGAGAATTTTTCTGAAGATCGTCTAATCGAATCTATAGCCGAATAATTGCTTGCCGAAAGAGCCGGATTGAGTAGAACAACAAGATCACCCGGCCCATCAACTATTTTATAGGTCTCGGAATCAAGTTTCGGCTTTGCTAGTTGTGTACTGTAAAGCGCAAGTTGCGATGTCGCGTTAAACAGAATTCGTGCACCAAAACTGTATCCCATCATAATAAATACATCTTCATGCCCGTCTGCCTTGCGTTGTTCAGTAACATTTTCGATTGCGCCGATTAACTTTGCAACAATCGCTGATTGACTTATTCTATCCGCAACTGCCTTTCTAGAGAAGAACGAGAAGTTACTTAAGCCCAAAGTTTTGATGGTCAACGCTGGCCAAGCCACATAGACACCCACAACTTGGGTATTGGAATTTTTATTACGCTCCTCCAGAGCCATGTCTTCGAGTAATTGACTAAAGCGTTCGCGAGCCAGGCTTTCTGGATCGGCATTATTTTTCCAACCATGAATATGCAACAAAATTATTTTAGATCGAGTGTCTGGGGCGCCACGGTTAGTCAGTTGGTACATTAGAGCAGTCCATTGGCAACGATCAACTAACGCACCTTGTTGCGTAAGGTGGATATCCATAAGAGCAGGGGATAGCAGCTCAAAACTCGATCTAGGGTCGTTTGTGTCTCCTGGTGGGCAACTATATTGATTGTCATCGCGGGGTGGATTTCGATAGACAGAGCAGCTAATCAACATCGAGCTAACGAGTAGTAACAGTATATTTAGTTTCATTTCTTTATCGGCGATTAATAACCATTTTTTTAAATTATAAAAAACGCATAAATATAACACGCAATCTTTAGTTTACTGCCCTAACGCCTTCGCGCAAACACCAGAGTTTGCCTGTTGTTTTTCATACAAACCTTCCGCAATCAACGACGCTCCACCACTGGCAATGGAGGCAGCTAGTGAAGCGCTAAACTTGAGCAGACCAGTGCGGCTGAGTGAAATCCTCGGGTCTGCCAATGGCCCGCTTACTTTTACCAAGCTAGCAATCTTACTGAAGCTCAAGCCGATTCCTTTGCGAGGCTTGCTACTGAATTCAACATCGAGAGATTCATTATTGAAGTCTACAATACCGTTACCGATAACGGAAAAATCGGACGATTCAACGGCAAAACCAAAAGGTGTTTCAAGCAACCCATTATTAATCCTGAACGCTAGTGCACTACATTTAAACGCAGTTTCTGATTTTTTCTTTTTGAATGGATTTAATAGTTCGGTTAATTGATCCAATACATCAGATGACACTAGCTTTAGGGCTCCTTGTTTCACTACTAGGTTCTCTATATAGATACCACCTTCTCCGTTAGCGTTTTTCACGAAAGCGGATATGGAGTCTCCTTCTCCGACTAGATTAAGCCTTGCATATGTTCCTCCTAAATTACTAACTAAGTCAGTGTTTTTGAACAACCCCGTTAAGGACATATCAATTTGGTCTAACGAAGCACTTACTGTGGTAATAATTGGATTCTTCTGACTATCTACGATAATAGAGATCTTTGCATCGCCTCCGTTGGCCTTTGCGGAAAGTGGGCCAAGTGTCAGGACACCATTCGTCGCTGTGATTGGGAGGGTGGCATCAGAGATGTCAAATAGCGTTGAGTTGAATTGTTTAATAGTTAAGAACACGTCTAATTCATAGTCGGCAATCTGTTCCAAATTTAGAGATTGTTTTGAAAAAATGGACGAATTTAAAAATGAATCCGAATGCTTGTCGTCTTGAATATTGTTTGAAAGGCTATTCAAATCGAGCATATCGAGGTTTTCAATTGAGATATCGCCTGTGATTAGTGGGCGATCCGCTGAGAATTCTAATGCTAGCGACCCTCTGGCAATATTGTTTTTAATACCAAACTTCATCCCATCCAGATTCAGCTCGTTTGGCTGTAGCTTAGCTGTTCCTGTTAAAGTGGCGGGGGCTGTTAGCTTGGTTTCGATTCTAAATTGAGCCAGTGTGTCGCGTAGTGAGTGCGAGCGAATATCGATGCTTAGTGAAGCATCGTTGAGTTTGTTTAGTTGTGCGCCATCGGAACTAAGCGTGCCACTTAAAAATCTGTCATTAATCACCGCGTTAAATCCACTTAATGAGACAGCCTTGCCGATTCCGCCGAGTTTGCCAGTTGCGAATACTGGGCCTATCTCTGGAAGTTTTACATTCACCATTGGCTCAAGATCTGTAATGGCTTTGATAGTGCTGCTTAGCTTGATATCTGGCTTAACCGTACTGCGTAATATCGAATGCACAGTGCCTATTCCATTTACTTGCACTCCATCCTTTACCACAACCAACTCTAGGTTTTTTGCAGTTAAATCCAGCGGAATATCTGTTATTAAATTTGCACTTGCGACGATACTATCTACAGGCATCATTTTCATGCCTGTAAACAAATCAAGCGCAGAAAAATTAGGCAGAGCGGCATCGGCTCTGATTCTTGCTCCATCGAAGTGAATTAGATCGCCAATCTTTCCGGTGAGTACCATCAAACCATAGTTAGTGTCGTGCTTTGCGCGAGCTTCTACCAACGATAATTTGCCATCTTGCCAAAGCACCGTGCCATGACCAGTCATCGGGCCGATATCGGGGAGTGGTTTTGGCGTAAACGCTGAAATTTCTGCAAGGGTCGACAAGTTGGCTGTAGCGTCGAGTTTCATCCTATCAAATGGGTACAAACTTTCTATATGGCCTTTAGCGACAGCTGTAGAACGCCCATTTAACATCGCAATAATGTCATCTAATCGATAAAGACCGCGTTCACCAACTAGCTTAGCCGTGCTCTCAATAGGACCCCATTCAGGTGGCATTTTTTGATTGAAAAGATGAGTAACCAATGATAGATCGGGCACCTGAACGGCTAAGTCAATATCGGTGGTCGCAGTATTGAGTAGATCCACTACGTTACCCTGTGCCTGAGAGTCGATGTATTCAGATTTGAGAGTCGCTTGGTTTATTTCCAGATCTAACCTATTGCCGGTGCTACTCAACGTAGCTGATATTTTTCCTACAGCGGGAAACGCCTTTTCTGTTGGCAGGTGTTTTAAGTTGAGCGAAGCTATGAGGTTTTTTAGATCGCTGCTAGCAATCTCTATATCGATTTCTCCTGTGTTATCGCGTAGTAATGACGAAACTGCTCCTTCCGCTTTTAGAGATAAGCGCGAATCGTCAATCTGTAAACTGAAGGCAGGCAGGTGCAATGAACTAGAGTTACTTGCGTCGAGTTGAACGTTTAGGCTTGATTTTATTTTAATTGGCCCAATATCAGGCAACGCCTCAGGTACAAAACTATTGAGTGCAGACAAAGAATCAAAGCTTACTGATAACTCACTGTTAAACTCAGGATTGCTCTTTATCGTATTAAGCTCACCAATACCTTTTAGCTCTATCTCCCCAATGGTTCCAGCGAACGTTAAGGGGATCAATTGACTCTTTGAAAAACGAATATTTTCTGTAGTGATTCTAGGTAGGCTGCCAACAAAGGAAATGGGCTGATTATTAATTGTGCCGGCTAGCGATATCGCATGGATCGATTTATCTTTGCTAGTTTGTAAACTAGTTTTTGGCAATTCAATAATGAGTTTTACATCTGTTTCAGTGTTGATATAGTTTATCGTTGTGTTTTCACTTAATAGCTCGTCAATTTGTACGCGGATAGGAAAGTCAGACGGATTATTATCGCTATTTTTGCCTTCTTTCAAAGGCCTTTTTGTGAGTTCTGATGAGTGCTTTTCCAATTGCAGCTCTAGACCGACTGATTGCAATTTACTTATATTCAACCAACCTTTGAGCAAGTCGGGCAAACTGAATGTTGCCGTTAGTATTTCAGCGGTAAACAATGTTTCGGCATTGACGGATTGGGGGTTTGTTAGTGCGACATCGCGCAGTTCTACCGTAGGCATAAAACTTCGCTGTGTGGTCAAGTTACCGATGCTCAATTCGCCACCAGAAATGCGCTTAACCAAATGGATTGTGACCTTTTTGTAGTATTTATCCGGGGCGAACAAAAGCGCCACTGTTGTAATTGCCACAACGCTAAAAATGGCTATACATGCCCAGAACATGACTTTTGTAATAGCCGAGGTTGGTCGAAATTTCATCGTAAAACAGTAGCACAGCCAGCTAGTACAACGTGCTAGTAGTTTCAGTCGAAGCGCCAAAATTCGCGACGAGCACAGCGGTTACCTACAAATTGTTGACATAAAAGGAACATTACACAAACGCATACCTATGTAATATTAAGCATTGCAGTTCAATGATTCATGATGACTCATCCTCGTAGCTGGAGCACCGATAATGCTGAAATACGCAGTCACACTTTTCGCCATTGTTTTTGGGTCTCTAGCCGTGTCTGATGAACGCCCCGGTATTGACCCACGTGCGCTAAAAATCGTCGCCGAGTCCTCTGATTTTTTGTCTTCGCGAGCCGGTACATCAGTCGGTTGGTTAATTACCTACGACAAAATAGTTGATGGCCGAAAAAAGCATACCGAAGTATGGACGGGCTCTAGCGTATTGGTGCGAGGCGTAGGGTACAAGTCAACCAGTTCCCAAGGCATTAGATCTCAGCAAAATGCATACAATGGATCTAAATTCAGCGTTGCATACGCCGACACTCAAGAATACGCAACGGTAGAGATCGAAGGCAGTTTTCGCGAAATGGTAGATACACTACGTAACGACTACGCATTCTCCATTCCGATGGCAGACGTTTTTGATTCGTCCGGCGCTGATGGTGCACTGGAGCAGCTCACCGAAGCCGAGTATTTAGGCGAAGTATTGTTTGGCGATCAAGTAGTGCACCATGTAGCGTTTAGACGGTATGAAGGTGATTGGCAAATCTGGATTTCCACAGATAGTGAACGCCCGGTTCCCATAATGATTGTGGGCACAGATCCCTACAGCTTAGGCTGGCCGCAGTTCCAAGCCCTATTATACGACTGGTCATTTGACGTCGAGATGGCCGCAAGCGAATTCGAGTTTCCAAAACCCCAAGGCTATTCAAATATACAACTGCAAAGTGTTGAAGGATCTGGTGTCGGAGAGGGCCAGTGAAAAGTTTGATACTTTTTGTTGGGTTTTACGCAGCCTTGATAGGCGCACTTTGGCTCCCAGTGCTTGGAACGGGGAGTGCCGTAGCACAAAGTATTATGCCCGTTCCCAACAGGCCAGTCACACGCCCAGCTCCAGTTCGTCCTCGCCCTATAATTCGCCCATCACCGATACGCCCACGTCCGATCACGCGGCCTTCACCGGTTCGACCTCGGCCCACAAGGCCATCGCCAGGGTTTAGTCGTCCTATTGTTCGCCCATCACCTGGTTATCAAAAGCCTATCATTCGTCCTTCTCCGGGTTCGGTAATAAAGCCTCCGATTGGCTGGACACGGCCAAGCCCTGGCTATCCGGCGTTACCGGTCAGGCCCGAGCCCATTCGCCCACCATCTCCTGTTGTTCCCGATCCCGGTTTCGATGACAGGCCAACGATCATTAACCCTCCGTTGCATCGGCCACCTTTTCAACGCCCGCCTCATTATCATTGGGGGAGTTGGCTGTGGTATGACAATATCGGTTGGTATCACCGTTATCGGTACAGAGGTAATTGGATCATCATCGTGGAAGATCTGCCATACAAATGCAACGAACGTGTAAAACGCAGTGGGCAAATTTATTATCGATGTTCAAACGCCTACTATCGCTCGATATCAATTCGCGGCGAACGTGTGTATGAAGTAACAATATTAAAAGACGATACAAAACCTGCGGAAATATCGTCAAACTCGACAGCTTCTGATTCATCACCAATTGGTCGTGTACTTCGTTTATCAAAACCGCTTATGCGCGGTTACGATGTTATTACGCTGCAGCGCGAACTCAAACGGCGTGGTTACAACGTAGGAGTAGTGGATGGTGTATTTGGTCGTGCCACTAATAGGGCACTTAAAGCATTTCAGTCGGATATCGGAGTTCCAGCTGACGGTGTTGCAGACAAAGTATCGATGAGTAGATTGCGCGGCTAATGTGCTGTGCGATTCAAAATATTTACAAACTATGCATTTGATTTATAGCAACGCTACAGGGGATTTCAGTGTCAAAACATCTACACACTAAACCGTTACTACTCCACCCAACCGATTTTTCGTACGGGAGCGAGATAGCTTTCGGGCACGCACTCAGTATAGCCTTAGCTAAAAAGAGTGGCCTTAGTGTTTTGCATGTTGGCGACTCAAAAAATAAGATTCCTTGGGACAAGTTCCCTGGCGTTAGAGATACATTGACTAACTGGGGGTTGCTTGATTCAGATGCAAAACGAACGGAGGTTTATGATCGACTGGGTATAACCGTTGAAAAAGTCGAAACCCAAACTCGTTCAGTCGTTGACGGCATTACAGAATTTGGTCAGATACATAAATATGGTACAGACATGCTGGTTCTTGCTACCGAAGGGCGCGACGGCTTACCAAGATGGCTCGAGCCTTCGAAAGCAGAGCGGGTTGCCCGTAACGTCAGGTTGCCTGCGTTGTTCGTACCAGATAACAGCTCAATGGTGAATCTAGGCGATGGTAGTATCAACCTTAAAAGTATTCT
>CALJAA010000090.1 GCA_938028465.1 uncultured Granulosicoccaceae bacterium
CCATCATTTTTTACAATACTGCTTGCATTTACAGTTAACTGTAAATATAATCAGCCATACCTTAAACCGATTTTATCTACATATGCAGCAGCTTACTCGGCGTCAAAAAGAGATCCTCAGTATGATTCAGTCGCATATCGCAACAACGGGGTTTCCGCCTACTCGTACTGATATATGTGAGTATTTTGGCTTTCGCTCGCCTACTGCGGCGGATGATCACCTTAAAGCGTTAGAGAAAAAGGGGGTGATTGAGCTGATCCCTGGCACTTCGCGGGGTATTCGCGTTGTTGAGGATGAAGACGCTCAAGGTGGCGTGCCACTAGTTGGGCGCGTAGCGGCTGGTGAGCCGATTATGTCGGATGAGAACATCGAAGAGTATGTAACGATGAGCCCAGATCTATTTCATCCACATGCAGATTACTTACTCACCGTACAAGGCATGAGTATGCAAGATGTCGGCATCTTAGATGGTGATCTACTCGCAGTGCATGCCACTCAAGAGGCTCATACCAATCAAATTGTTGTTGCACGCGTAGATGATGAAGTAACGGTTAAGCGATTTAAACAGCGCGGCAACATCGTAACGCTACACCCTGAAAACGATGATTTTGACCCAATCCGGGTTGATTTGCGTGAGCAGGAGTTTGCTATTGAAGGAGTATACGTAGGTGTGTTGCGTCGCGATCACTGAATGCAGCGCATCCCTACCCTATAAATCATGAACGCTGCGCTCGATGCCTTGCTGAAAACCCAATCAGCATTATGGCGAGGGCGCGATCAGTATAATAACGATGCTTCCATCTCTACAGGCTTCAGTGCTTTGGATGATGCCCTGCCCGGTAACGGTTGGAGTATTGGCTGCTTAACAGAGCTGATGTGTGTGCAACAAGGTGTGGGCGAGCTGAGCTTGTTGCTACCCGCTTTGCAACGCATCACCGCCGATGATCAATGGGCTGCCTTAATCAACCCACCGCATGTGCCCTACGCACCGGCATTAGCTAATGCCGGCATCAAACTTGATCACTTACTCATCATCAATTGTAAAGACGATGCTGACACCTTATGGGCATGTGAGCAGGTGTTGCGGGCGGGCGTGTTTGCCGCCGTAATTGGTTGGGTTGGGCGCAGCACTGCGCAAAAGCAGCGGCGCTTACAACTCGCAGCCGAAACAGGCCGTGCTTGGGCTACGGTATTTAGGCCGGGCAATGCCTGTAAGGAACACTCACCTGCGGCAATACGTATTGCTATCAAGGCAACCAGGCAATCAACTAAGCAAGCAAGCCAACATACAAACACGCATACCAGCACGCAAACAAACCCACAGCAACTTCAGCTATCAGTATTTAAATCACGTGGCATGAACCCAAGCGATGTTGTGATTAACCCTGCGGAGTTTGATTTGTCACAAGGCTCGGAGTGGCCGGGTATACCTCATCTTTTACCTGCATCCGCTTTAACCACTCTATCGGTATAGCCGGAGCTCACTGATGCTTTGGGCTTGCTTATATTTTCCGCAGTTACCGATAGACCGGCACTTAGCTACGCACAACAGTGACACTCCTATTGCAATCGTTGCAACATCGGGTGTGCGTAAGCAAATTGTTGCGTGCAACAACGCAGCGCAACAACGAGGCGTGCATGCAGGCCTTGCACTCAACAACGCTTATGCGCTTGTGCCAGATTTACACGTTAACGATTACAATGAAGATGAGCAACATGCCCATATCAAACAACTATCGTTATGGGCGTTGCAGTACTCATCCTGGGTAACGCCACGCCTGCCCGATACCATTTTGATAGAAGTAAAAGCTAGCCTAAAGCTATATGGCGGCTTAACTAACTTACTAAGCAAGTTACACGCAGATGCTGATGAACAAGGTATACAACTGCAACCCGGTGTAGCACCGACTCCCGCTGCTGCCACATTGCTTGCACGCCTTGGGCAACGTAAACCTGTACAAACTATGCAAGCTTTATCTGACGCTCTAGCTGATGTACGGGTGCATCATTTAGCATTGGATGCGTTTACGCTACGTGGCTTACAACAATCAGGCATTGCTACATTGCAGCAACTTCGCAAAATGCCAGCGCAATCATTAGCGCGACGCTTTGGCCATGAGTGCACTGATTTACTCTACAAACTCTATGGTGATTTGCCCGACCCCTGTCCAGCATTTGAAGCACCAGAAACATTCTCGCAAGCGTTTGACTTGCCACTGGAAGCACCTGACACGCAATCACTCACGTTTCCGCTTAATCGCTTAATGAATGCCTTAGGTGGTTACTTAAAGAATCGCGACTTGGGCGTGCAAACCTTAGTGATCACGATGTATCACCATCGCCATGCACCCACGATACAAACCATGCAGTTTTTAGATGCCACAGCCAACACATCGCATTTATTAAAAGTGGCCACTGAGCGCTTAGGCAATACGGAGTTACCTGAACCCATCACTCGCCTTAACTTGCACGCGAGTAACTTATCAAGTGTTGATCGTGCTGGTAAGGATTTATTTCAAAAAAGCCAAGCGCAATCCGATAGCGTTGAACAAGTGTTAGATAAACTCATGGCACGCCTTGGTAAAGAAAATTTATATACCGCGATGCCGCATGAGGATCATCGCCCTGAAAAAGCGTGGATGGCTGCCTTACTTGAAACACGTAAAGCGCCAACAAGCTGGCCTGCTCGCCCTTTGTGGTTACTACACGAACCTCGCTTAGCCACTGAGCCTTTACAAATTAGCAGTAGCACTGAGCGGATTGAAAACGGTTGGTGGGGTGATACCGATGTGCGCCGTGATTACTTTATCGCGCGTAACCGTGGCGGTAGCCACTTTTGGGTATACCGGCACCGGCGTGATGATGAGCGGTTCTATATTCATGGCATCTTCGCCTAAACGTACCACTCCACAGCGCCGAGAAAAACAATACCCCTTCTGAATTTCTCAACCCTAGCGATACCGCCAATCACTATGCATACAGTCAATCTGTGTAGTCATTTACCCGATAAGCCCTCAACAGCCCAACACCAGTACTTTTCAGCCGCTTCAAACCCACCAAAAACCGAGTGTGCGCAAGATCACAAAAAATGAATGTTACGAACTAGTGCACAATTGATGTTACTCACATAACTATTTGTTTTATATGGAATTTATACGTTTTTCTATAATCTGAACGTTGTAAATCCCGCTTGACGGCTAAATCTCTCCAGATGAAGAGTTAACTCGCGCCCAAATTCGCCGCTATTTAAGACGTGGTTCAAGCAATTCTTACGAATGTTACCCAGTGACGGTGTAACGCGTTAGGTACCACCTGTCTGCAAAGGGGAACAATGCAGATGGTATAGCAACACGCCCCCGAATAAAAAAGGGGCAAAACATTGGAAATGAAAACCGAATGGATATCCAAACTATGAGACAAGGACGCCTCTAGACATGACTGTCCTCTATAAAGAAGACAATACAAAAACCATCATTACCGTTGGTTTTTTTGCTGTGCTCGCATTAATGATCACAGTTGTCGCCGTTGCGATTGTCACGATGGAATCGGTCAACTCGGACATGTCTGCTCTGATAAAAGATACCGAACAAAAGACCAGCCGTGCTTATCAAATGCGTGATGTTATTCGCTTACGCTCAAGTGCCGTTAGATCGTTGGCACAAATACAAGACCCAGACAAACGCGAAAAGATTTTTGATCAACTTATTGATCACACCAACACCTATGAAGAAAGCCGCCAGGAACTCATTCGATTTGGTGCCAATGAGCGTGAGCAGGAAATACTGGACAAAATTGCGGAAGCTGATGCACGTGGCGCCGTGGCTTACAACAAAACGGCTCACTTGATTTTCAATATCATCAATGTGCCCAACGAACTCAAAACAGCATTGGCTGAAGTACGCTTACAAGAATTAGTGCTGCTTAACCATCTCAACCAATTGGTTGAACTTGAAAAGGTGCTATCTGATGAAGCACTAGCAGCCAATCAAAAAACTTACAAAAATACCCAGAAGCTCATGGCGGGTCTCGTTATCGCTGCCATCTTGGTATCCATGCTGATTGCAGGCTTTGTTATACAACGCGTAACAGCTGCCAATCGTAAGATTGCTCATCAAGCTAGCCACGATGACTTAACGGGCTTATTTAACCGTCGCTCTTTTGAGCAGCAGTTAATCCAGGTTATTGGCCATGCGCAACGCAGCGTTGAACAATATGGCTTGCTCTACATTGATCTTGATCGCTTTAAGATTGTTAATGACACCTGTGGCCACCATGCGGGTGACAAACTACTGATCGAGCTCACCACGATGCTCAAAGGGCGTTTACGCCAGGGCGATATGTTTGCACGCCTCGGTGGTGACGAATTTGCGATTATCGCCAGTGGCAATAGCTTTGACGCTGTGGTGTCCTTAGCTGAAGAGCTGCGTAATATGATTAGTGATTACGTCTTCTCTTATGAAGATCAGAAGTTTCAGGTTAGCTTGAGTATCGGGGTATTACCTATCTATGGTGATGTCACTGATATCGAAGCGATACTCACCGATGTTGACTCCGCTTGCTATGTGGCTAAGAAGTCTGGTCGTAACCGTGTGCATGTAACTCAAGAAAACGATGCTGAGGTTGTACGTTATCGTGATGACATTGCTGGCATACAAAGCATCCGCTCTGCATTAGCAGAAGATCGCTTAACTCTATTCTATCAGCCGGTGTATTTTATCGGCACCGAAAGTGTACAGGTAGCTCATTGCGAAATCCTATTACGCATTAAGGATGAGAACGGCCATCTGCTTTCACCGGCTAAATTTATTCCGATTGCAGAAAAGTACAACATCATGACGGAGATCGATCGTTGGGTTGTCTCGCACGTATTGGATTGGATTAAGGCGAACCAAGATAACTACGACTTACCTCACTTGTTGATTAACTTATCAGGCTTATCGTTTATTGATGATGAGTTTCTAGAATACATCATCGGTGAACTCGACGGTGGGGACATCGATGCACGCAACATTGCATTCGAAATTACCGAAACCGCCGCCGTTGATAATTTAGACAAAGCCAATGTGTTTATCGACAAGGTAGGTGCACTGGGTAGTAAGTTTGCGCTGGATGATTTTGGTTCCGGCTTTTCAACGTTTGCCTACCTAAAAAGCCTACCTATCGACTACCTAAAAATCGATGGTTCCTTAGTGAAAAACATGGCAACGGATACGGTTGATCGTGAGATGGTTAAGGCGATCAATGAGATTGGCCATACCGTTGGTGCTGAAACAATAGCTGAATTTGTTGAAGATGATGCAACGCTAGAACAACTACGAGCAATGGGTGTGGACTACGCTCAAGGCTATGGCTTGGCCAAGCCAAGCGCATTGCAAGATCTAGTTGAAGAGTTGGAGCTTAAGCATCACGAGATCCCGTATCGTAAAGCGGGTTAACGTTGATTAGCCCACTG
>CALJAA010000091.1 GCA_938028465.1 uncultured Granulosicoccaceae bacterium
GGTGAACTGTTTGGAATCTTGCACCAATATCCAGGTAGGGGATTCCAGCGGGCTATCACCGACATTGGGGGCAGCGGCTTGTGTGGTGGAGTCTGTTGGCGCGTCAGGTTTTGGCTCAGTAGGTGTTGGCTCTGGCTCTGGCTCTGGTTCTGGTGTGGGCTCAGGCTCTGGAGTAGGTTCTGGTTCTGGCTCAGGCGCTGGCTCTTCAACTTCAGGTTTGTTGCCTGTTTCAGTTGCTGAATTTGTCGTCGTATCGGCATCCGTGCTTGCTAAATCGTTAGAGACCAATAAAGCGGTGGCTTCCTCTGCGGCCTTTGTTTCAGCAGCTTTCGCAGCATCAGCAAGCGCTTGTCGTTTCTTTGCTAATTCTTCCGCGGCTTTTTGTTCTTCGAGTAGTGCTAGCTCCTCCGCTTTTTTAGCCGTGTCGATTTTTTTAGAATCGATCACTTTGTAACGATCGGTGTTGGCATCGTCAGGGGAGGGTTTAAACAAAAACAAACCTCCCAAAATTAATCCGCCAGCCAATAGGCCCAAAATCATTTTGCCATTTACACCACCAAAACGGCTACTACTTGATGACATGAGCTCGGGAGGCATGTCACCATCATAGGCTTGTTGGTGGTTTAATTCGTCGGCCGCAACCGCATGGAGTGCAAGTGGGTTGCCATTTGCTGTCGCATTAATGGCATTGATTTCTTTGTCTGAAAACGGAAATTCATCAAAATAGCCGGCTTGATTAAGCCGAAATTCTAGGTAGCGGCCAGCGCGATCATCGTCCATTGGGTCAATTGCGAGACTGGCATAGGGTAGGTCGGCGCCCTCTGGCAAGAGTTCGGGTATACGATCTTCAAATGCATCTTCGGCAGCGAGCGCTACACGCATAAGCGTTTCGTCGCGGCTGTTGACATACAACATGCTGCTAAGCAATTTAGTGAGTTCTGGTTCAGGTATGTGATCGGCATCATCCAGTACGATCGCGCTCAACATATTGCGCGTCATCATCGCTTGTAAGCACGGGATGAGCTCATCAAGATTAACCATCAAATCATCAGTTGGTTGGCGCTTAAACGCTTCTAGCATCCCAGCAATTAGATTTTGTGTACTAAAACGTTCGCTTCCCTTGACCGAAAAACATTGGATACGGGCGCCACTGTTGGCAGCCAATTGTGACACCAAGGTGGATTTACCCGAACCCATCGGGCCGGTAATGAGCAGTAGATCATCGCCTGTTATTAAGGCTTCTTTGATGTCTCGCAGTTGGTCGGCAGTGGTGTCGTCCGCGAAGGAGTCGCCCGCAGTGGAATCATCGCTGAAAGGTTGTTGCCTTAGCTGAAGGTCACTGAGTGCTGCGTCGGATAGCAAGCCTGCGTGATCAGTATCAAAAACGTCGGAATTCGACATGCATGGTTCACCTGAAAGTAAGCGGTAGATCTTACTATATCCGCGGGGCACAGGACTACTTGACTAGGTGTTGATCGAGTGGCGTTGTGGATATCTTACAAAATCCTACAACTTGCTTGCTAGGCAGGAGGGTACTCTGCGTTCAGTGTGTTCATTAATTGGTCGATGTTGGCATCAGTGACAAAAGCCTGACCAATTTTTTCGAGCAGCACCAAGCGCATTTGGCCACTAGTGACTTTTTTGTCGCGGCCCATGTAGTCGAGAAATGTCTCTGCATCAATGCTTGTAGGCGGTTGAATCGGGAGCCCAGCGGCGGCAAGCAATGCAATTCCGCGCTTTTGGTCGTGTTCTGTGATTTTTCCCATCCGCTTTGACATATTCAGCGCCATGACCATGCCGGCACTAATCGCTTCACCGTGGAGCCAATTGCCGTAACCCATGGCGGCTTCAATAGCATGGCCAAAGGTATGGCCAAAATTCAATAGTGCCCGAACACCATGTTCATGTTCGTCAGCGATGACTATCTCAGCTTTGATTTCGCACGAGCGTTTAACCGCGTACGCGATTGCCTTTTCATCGCGAGCGAGGAGGGCTGACATATTGGTTTCTAACCAACCAAAAAACTGCCCATCCAAAATAAAACCGTGTTTGATCACTTCTGCAAGCCCGGCTTTGAGTTCGCGATCGCTTAAGGATTGTAGGGTGCTCATATCGGCAACAACGGCAACGGGTTGATGAAATGCGCCAATCATGTTTTTGCCCAGCGCATGGTTAACACCGGTTTTGCCACCAACAGAAGAATCAACCTGCGCTAGCAGCGTAGTGGGAACTTGAATAAAATTGACGCCTCGCTGGTAACTTGCTGCGGCAAAGCCGGTCATGTCGCCGATGACTCCACCACCAAGCGCTAATAACGTGCAGCCTCGATCAAAACGGCGTTCGAGCAAGGCAGCATAGATCGCGTCGAGTGTTTGAAGTTGCTTGTGGGATTCCCCATCGGGCAGTACCACGCTAGCAGGCTCGTGTTGGTGCAAGGCTGCGAGTATTTTATCTAGGTACAGAGGAGCGATGGTGTCATTGGTCACCACCATGACCTTACCGTTAATGAAAGGCTTAAACGTATCGGCATTGCTAATCAGATCGCTGCCGATCATGATCGGATAACTGCGTTTGCCTAGATCAATAGTCAGTGTGTGCATAGCGTTAGCGTCGTTATTCATGTTAGGTAGAGCAAATTGTGTAGAGCAAAGTATTATCTAAAAAATGTCATCTAAGCGTTTAAAATAAGTGCCTTAAAGTACATTGTGTTTTTTCAAATGCCGCTGGATGCGGGCCACCACATGATGCATGCGCCGGGCATCGGTTGAGATTTCTACATGAGCTAGCTCTTGATAGAGTGGGGCTCTTTTTTCCATTAGGTTGCGAAGCGTGGCATGCGGATCCTCAGTTTGCATTAAAGGCCTGCGCGCATCATTGCCTATACGCCTTATTTGCTCATTGATATCAACGGACAACAATACGACATAACCCCGGCCTCGAAGGAGCTCGCGGTTGGATTCACGCAGTATGCTACCGCCACCTGTAGCGAGTACGATGTCGGGCAGGGCGGTAAGCTCGTCGATGATGCGTTCCTCGCGTTCTCTAAAGCCGTCTTCACCTTCGTATTCAAAAATAGTGGGGATATCTACCCCACAACGGCTCTCGATTTCGCGATCGCTATCGTAGAAGGTAAAACCGATCTTGTTCGCCAGAGCTCTACCGACGGTGCTTTTGCCGGAGCCCATGGGACCGATCAAGAAGATGTTAGACATGCCAGTGCAGATGAAGCCTGTTTGACTCCACTATACCGAAGGATGGGCATAAAAAAAGGGGCCCTATCAAAGATAGGGCCCCTAGTCTGGAGAAAAAAACTCTCTTAGTCGTAGTTAGTAACTTAGGGAAGCGTTTTCCTTGACAATCTTAGGAGTAACAAACACGAGTAACTCTGATTTGTCATCTTGCTTAGTCGTGTGTTGGAACAAACGTCCGATCACTGGCAGGTTACCAAAGAAAGGCACCATGTCAACTTTATCAATAATCGTTTGCTCGTATACGCCACCTAGTACAACGGTTTCGCCATTATCAACTAGCACCTGAGTACTAACTTCACGAGTATCGATACTGGGTACCTGCAAGCGGCCTGCACCGAAGATCTCACCAACAGTATCTTTGTTGACTTTAAGATCCATAACGATACGGTCGTCAGGTGTAATTTGTGGCGTTACTGTTAAACCTAGTACTGCCTTTCTAAACGATACTGAAGTCGCACCGCTTGAAGAAGCTTCGAGGTAGGGGATCTCAACACCCTGCTCGATGTAGGCTTCGTGCTGGTTAGCAGTAATAACTCGAGGGCTAGAGATAACTTCACCTGTACCTTCAGCTTGCATGGCAGATAGTTCTAGCTCAAGCAATGTACCGAAGGGGAGTTTCGCCAATGCGATACCCAGTGAACCTGCAGCGTTGCTGCCTGGTAGATTAACCATGAATCGCTCATCTCCGAGAGAATCATTATTGCCTAGGTTTGTTATACCGTCAGAGTTACCAGATAAGATGTAGCCTTCATCGTCATTATTAGTAGTGTCACGGTTAATACCCCAACGTACACCGATGTCCTTGTTGAAGTTATCCGATGCGATAACAATACGTGACTCTATCAATACTTGACGAATCGGTACGTCAAGACGATGAACTAGGGCACGAATGTCAGCTAATTGATCAGCTGTGTCATTGATAAGCAACGTGTTAGTACGTGCATCCACTGTTACAGAACCTCGCTCTGACAACAAACCGCCAGTGCCAGATGCCGACTTCAGCAACTCAGCAAGTTCTGCAGCTTTAGCGTAGTTAGCTTGAAAGAACTCAGTACGTAGTGGTGCTAATTCAGTTTTCTGTTTCATTCCTTCAAGTTCGATACGCTCACGTGTAGCGATCTCTTCGGCAGGGGCGATCATAATCACGTTTCCTGCTTGACGCTTGCCTAGGGCTTTAGTCTGCAAGATAATATCAAGTGCCTGATCCCAAGGAGTGTTCTTTAAGCGAAGTGTTAACTTGCCTTGAACGGAATCAGATACAACGATGTTCAAGTCAGTAAAGTCAGCTAGAAGCTGGAGTACTGATCTAACTTCGATGTCTTGGAAGTTTAGCGACAGCTTCTCACCAACATAGCCGAACTTAGCTTTGCGGTTCTCTTCTATGTCTTCTTTGCTCATTGGCTTGAGCTCGACAGTGAACATGTTGTCAGATTGATAAGCTAATTGCTCAAACTCTTGGGTAGCTGGCTGAATAATAACTCGCGTACCACGCTTGTTTGAAATCGTATCAATGAAACGGATCGGCGTGCCGAAGTCCATAACATCTAAACGCTTTTGCAAAGCAGCTGCCAGTTGCGTGTCAGGAAACTCGACGATAACTCGTCCACCTTCTTCACGCATATCAGTGATAACACCAGCGCTAGAAAGATCAAACAAGATACGACCTTCGCCAAGAGGGCCGCGACGGAAGTCAATTGAGTTGATTGAATGACCAACGTCGTTGAACTCAGCCTTCATTTCAGCTTCTGCAGTGCTGGCTAGTATTGATTGGCTGTTTGAAACATCACTACCGCCACCGCTACCAGAATCAAGCGTTACAAACAGTTTGTTACCTTGAACAGCAGTGCTGTAAGGAGTCATGCTTGCCAGATTGATAACTACTCGGGTGCGACCACCGGCTTCAACTGTAGTTACGTTTTGCAGTAGGCCTGCGCTGATACGCATGTTGCGTTGATCAAGCTTGTTAGCGGTGTCCGCTAAATCAAGCGCGATCCGCGCAGGGTTGTCTATAGTGAATGCTCGTGGCTCGTTAGCCGGGCCAGAGAGTGTAAGTGCAAGCTGTTGCTTGTTGCCAGGCAACGTGACATGACTGATATCAAGCAGGGCATTGCTGGCCGCTTGTACCTGTTGTGTCGCGAAAGCCAAACCTGCTAGTAACACCAGGCTCGCTGCACGAAGAAAGTTTGAACGACTGCCAGCTGGGCTGAGTCTGTGCGTTTTTACGCTTAGTTGCTTTATCACCGAAATCTCCGTTTTAATCTTCTGCCATCGCGAGCTGAGCTTCGCGATTTACCCAGCCACTGAGCCCGTCGGGAACTAACTCGACGATATCAATTTTGGTTTCGTTTACCATGACAATTTTGCCGTGGTTTTGTCCTGCATAATTTCCTGGCTGCACCCTGTGGATTGTTCCTTCAGGATCGCGTACCAGGCCCCAGGTTTGAGTCTTTTGCTGCAATAAGCCGACCATCTTTAGAGAATCGACTGGAAAAGATTCCAAAACTTCTCGCCGACGGTTCCCTTCCGGGCGAGGGCCTGAGTATTCTTCTTCTGAAATAGGCGAAGAATTCAGGTCTGTCTGTGGACGGAACGGATCACGTAAGTCCAAAGTCACGTACTCAAACGTCTCGTACGGAGGAAATTCGGGCAGGGGATCAACCTTGCCGTGATGCTTTGATTTCGTCTCGTCAATAAATTGTTCGAGATCTGACATATCACCGCCGCAACTTGTCAGCAAGGCTGCCAGTGTTAACAGTGGTAGAGGATTTAAACGCTTCATGTTTATTCTTCCTCGTCAATGTAGCGATAAGTAGTGGCCATGAGGTCCATCTTGAGTTTCGAACTTGTGTTTGTTGATTCGGTTTGGCCTGATGTTCGGATCTCAGCAATATCAATATTGCTTAGGGTTACGATACGCGGTAAGGCTGCCAAACCGCTGATAAATTGACCAAACTGATGGTACTGTCCGGTCACACTTATCTTGATTGGATACTCTGCGTAAAACTCACGCGGAATCTCTGTTTCTGGTTTGAAGTACTTAACTTCAAGACCGCTTGCTACACTAGTTTGCGATAGATCAACTAGTAGGCTTTCGATGTCAGTTTTGTTTGGGAGCTGACGAAGCATGACGTTAAACGTCTTCTTCATTTCTTCAAGCTGCTCGACATATGCTGAACGGTTAGCCGCCTTTGCCTGCTCTCTATCAAACTTAATACGAAGATCATTTTCTTTACGCTCAACTACTGCTAGCTTGTCGTACTGAGGCTTGATAACAAAATTACCAATCAAACCAACAGTGACGATCATCGCTATGGCAACTAAACCAACGCGTAGGAGGATAGGCGAGGTGCCCAGTCGTTTGAAATCTTCGCCGTCAATATTCTTGAGTTCGGCAAATGTATCAGTAAGCGCCATCTTCTTCCTCTCCTTCTTGCTTGGGCGCGAGTTGTACGACGCTCAGTTTGAATGTGCTGATTCCATCAGTCTTGTCTGCTTGGATAACTTCAAGCCGTGGACTTTTGAAAAATTCACTTCGATCCATTCGACGCATTAGCGCAGATACTCGAGCGTTTGATTCAGCTCTGCCTGCAACCTCTAATTGCTTCTCACCAACCTGTTTTAATGAGGTGAGATATACGCCGTCAGGAATTCGGCTAGCCACTTCGTGAAAAGTGTGAACAATCTGTGGACGTTGACCCTGTAGCTGTTGGATGATCTCCATACGAGCTAATAGGTTGTCTTTGGTTTGCTCTAGTTCGCGAATTTCTTCAAGTTCTTCCCGAAGTTGGGCAATTTCAGAGTTCAGGCGCGCGTTGCGCTTGTCTTGAAAGTTGACTTTATCCTCGGCGAACTTAAAGCCACCAAAACCGATAAGCGCTGCTAAACCAACACACATTGCTGTGGTTATGTAGAACTTATTATTGGTTTCAACGCGATGGGTTTCACGCCACGGCAGTAAGTTAATTTTGGTGCTCATTGTTCAGTCCCTCGCAGAGCTAGTCCGCTAGCAATCATCATTGCTGGGCCATCATCACGAAGGCGCTGTGCGGGTATGTCAGAACTAATAGCCATCTCGCCAAATGGATCAGCGATTAGGGTAGGTGTACCGATGCGTTGTTCGATTAGTTCAGCAACGCCCGGGATGCCCGTGCAACCACCGGCTAATACGATTTGATCAACATAGTCGTTTTTGTCTGCAGAGAAAAAGAACTGCAAAAAGCGATTAGCCTGCTGAACCATGAGATCACGGAATGGGCCAAGCACTTCGGGTTCGTAGTTGTCTGGCAAGCCGCCAACGCGCTTAACACGGCCAGCGTCTTCGTAAGACAATCCATAACGACGCATGATTTCTTCAGTCAGCTGCTTGCCACCAAATGGCTGCTCGCGTGTGTAGATCAAGCTTTGGTCACGTAGGACACAAAGGCTAGTCATGCTTGCACCAACGTCGAGGATAGCGACAGTTTGACCTTCGCCTTCGTCAGGTACTTGATGTTTGATAAGTTTGAATGCGCCTTCCATCGTGTAGGGCTCAACGTCGACGATCTTCACATCCAAGCCGCCGATTTCACAAGCAGCTGTTCGATCTTCAACGTTCTCACTACGTGATGCGGCTAGTAGCACGTCAACCATGCCATTAGCATCTTCAGCTGGTCCCATCACATGGAAGTCAAGATTGACTTCTTCAAGTTGGTAAGGGATATACTGATCGGCTTCAAGTTGGATCTGAGCATCCATCTCGTGCGGCTTCAGATCTTCTGACATCTGGATCACTTTCGTGATAACCATTGCAGAAGGAACTGCAACCGCGCAGGTTTTGGTTCGCGTACCGGAACGCTTTACGGCACGCCGTATTGCATCGCCGACCGCTTCCACGTCCTGCAAGTTCTTCTCGTTAACCGCGTTGGCAGGTAGGGGCTCAACGGTATAACTGACCGCCTTATAACCCTTCTTGGTCGGTTTTAGCTCGAGTAGCTTCACCGACGTTGCCGTTATGTCCAGACCGAGTAGGCCGGAGTTTCTTGATGATATTTTGAGTGCCATGTCATGTTTAGCGCCCAAACCGTTAGTTTCCTTAGAGCCAGTCGAGTTTTTTTTCGTCCGATGGCCGGTTTAGGCAACAATCCTCCCTAAAATTTGTGATAACGACAACAATTGCAGTATCTGTACTGTCAAAAGCCGGTTTTAGTGGCAAAAAACCGACGGTTTGTGTCCACTTTGCAAACCTCGTGCAAGAATCCCGTTTTGGGGCTCGCAATTGATATAATTTGTACAAAGTCAACGATTCAACGGCTTCTTAATGCCAATTTCTCCAGATCGAAACCGCCGCGTAGCGTCCTCACAGCTGCAACCTGAGCAAAACTCCACCCGTCGTAAACGCGGATGGATGTTTTCGTTATTCAAATGGCTTGCCATATTCGGGCTTTTGGGCGTATTACTTGTCGCTATTGGTGTCGGATATCTCTATTACACGATTGCGCCTGATCTACCGGACGTAGAGTTGCTCAGCGATGTTCAATTACAGATGCCATTGCGCGTTTATACGGCCGATGGGGATCTAATTACTGAGTATGGAGAGGAGCGGCGCGAGCCAGTGCTTATCTCAGCAGTGCCGGAAAATCTTAAAAACGCCATTATTGCGGCGGAAGACCAACACTTCTACAAACACCCAGGTGTGGCTTGGCAAGGTTTGCTGCGTGCCGCTATTCACGTAGCAAAAACAGGTAAAAAAGGCCCTGGTGGCAGTACGATCACGATGCAGGTTGCTCGTAACTTTTACCTAAGTAACGTAAAAACATACGATCGAAAAATCAGGGAGATCTTTCTTTCATTCAAGATCGAATCAGCGTTAACGAAAGATCAGATTCTTGAGCTGTACATAAACAAAATCTACTTAGGTAATCGTTCTTACGGATTTGCTGCAGCATCAACGGTGTATTACGGCAAGAAAATCAATGATATCGATTTGGCCGAAGCGTCAATGATGGCAGGCTTGCCTAAAGCACCTTCGCGTTTTAATCCGATCGTTAACCCAGAGCGTGCGGTAACTCGCCGTAACTACGTTTTGGGACGCATGCTTGATCTGGATATGATCGATCAAAACGCTTATAACGCAACGGTTGTGCTTCCTGCTGTCGCAAAATTACACTATGCCAAACCTGAAGCTGAAGCGAGCTATGTAGGAGAAATGGTGCGTGCTCGTGTCCAACAGCTATTTGGTAAACAATGGTCAACTGCCGGCTTCAATGTTTACACAACCATTAAATCAGATTCTCAAAAAGCGGCAAATCTAGCCCTTCGCAATGCACTTTTTGATTATGAGCGTCGTCATGGCTATCGCGGTCCATTGGCTACGCTAGATGCCGCCGTGATGGCAGACCCTGAATTATTGGCTGAAAAATTAGGCGAATTTCCTACCCACGGCACCATGCTGCCTGCTGTTGTTGTAGCAGTAGAGGATCAGAGTGCGACTGTTGTTGTTGAAAGTGGTTCTGAATTTATTCTGCCGTTTGAAGACGTCGAATGGGCGCGTGAATACTTAGAAGTGGATGATCGCGGTGATGAAATCACGTCAGTGACCGAAGTATTGGCCGTTGGCGATGTTATCCAGTTGCAACAACTACCTGATGGCACGGCTCGTTTTGTACAAGAACCTAAGGTAGAAGGCGCATTTGTAGCCGTTGAACCTGCAACCGGTGCTATTACAGCACTGGTAGGGGGCTTCGATTACTACCGCAGTAAGTTTAATCGAGCCACTCAAGCGCGCCGACAGCCAGGTTCAACGTTTAAGCCGTTTATTTACTCAGCTGCCTTAGAGGCGGGCAACACACCTGCCACTATCTATAACGATGCTCCAGTGGTTTTCCATGATGATGCCCTTGAAGGTGAATGGCGCCCAACAAACTACAGCGGTAAATTTTATGGGCCAACACGCTTGCGTGAAGCACTTGTTAGGTCAATGAATTTAGTGTCAGTGCGGGTGCTTCGCGAAATTGGTATCGAGTACGCCGTCGAATATGCGCAGCGTTTCGGTTTTAAGGCAGAGCACCTACCGGAAGACCTTTCACTGTCATTAGGTAGTGCAGCCGTTACGCCAATAGAGCTCAGTGCTGCGTTTGCGGTATTTGTCAATGGTGGATATCGAGTAACACCTCACTTTATCCAGCGTATTGAGGACCCTCGTGGGGATGTTCTTTACACCGCACCTGATGTGGTGTTTTGCGATGGTTGTGATGCCACGCAAGAGAATCCACTTCAAGCAGAAATGGCTGTGACTGAAGAAGAAATTGATACAGCGGAAAAGAATCCTGGTAGTGAAACCGGTGATGGTGAAAATGAAACTGTGCTTGCTGATACTCGATTAGACGTGATCAATGCCCCTCGAGTTATTGGTGAGGCTAATGCTTATATTATGAATAGCATGATGCGTGAAGTGGTGCGCCGCGGTACCGCTCGAAGAGCAGGTGAAGCTCTGAAACGTAATGATATCGGTGGCAAAACGGGTACAACTAACAATCAGCTTGATGCTTGGTTTACCGGTTTTCATAGCTCTGTTGTAGCCGCTGCTTGGATTGGTTCTGATGGCCTAGACCCGCTGGGGCGTAGAGAAGCTGGTGGTATTGCAGCCTTACCCATGTGGACAAGCTTTATGGCCACCACGCTAGAAGGAGTTCCAGAAGATAAATATGAAACGCCTGATAGCGTTGAATCGGTGAGGATTGATCGCCGTACAGGCGAAGCGGCTTCTGGTGATGGCACCGTGCTTGAAATATTCGTGAAGGGCAATGCACCAGAGCAAAAGGCTGTAACTAGGGTGATAAGCACCAGCGGTAGTACCAGTAGTGCAACCAATCAACCGCAAACCGTGAAGCAACAAAAAGAAGGCGTTGACGAACTATTCTAGTGGTTCGAATAGCCAGCTCCGCAAACTGTCATCCCCGCTAGTTTGTCATCCCCGCGCAGGCGGGGATGACAGTACAAGATCTTAATTCAATCGCTCAATACTATCTCAAGCACTTCAACTGAGCCGCCTGATTCATAAACTGGGTTGCCGGGTATCAACGCTAGTACCTGCTCTTTGCTATCGCCTTCAAACCGCATAAAACCGGTAACGGTGCAATCGTCATCTGCAGAAGCTTTGCTGACGCAGCTGCCATTGCCTAGCTCGCTGCCACCACGGAAGGTGCCACTGCTGACTAGCTTGTCGATATAGCCAGCCCATTCTTCAGCCTTTCCTGAGCCTTTCATTAACATCATAAATTCAGCCATCGGTTTATCTCGTCCTAATTCACTATCATGAGTTCAGTGTATCCACATTGACGCCGCCATGCTCGCAGGCGTATTGTTATGTAGCGGCGGTCTGGTTAATTAGGCAAAACGCAATAACGTAACGTTAAAATAACTGATGCAACATCTGAGGTCTAATTGAGCACACTGCTGGTTGTATTAGTGTTAACAGCAGCGTTGCTTCATGCCTGTTGGAACGCGCTTGTAAAATCCGGTGGTGTTCCTGAATTCACAATTGGTTCTTTCCAGTTGGTTGGCGCAGTGGTGTGTTTGGCGTTGGTGTGGTTTGTGCCCATACCTGATCGTGCCAGCTGGCCATTTATTTTGGCATCGGTGCTAGTTCATAGTCTCTATTACATGACTATGGCTCAAGCCTATCGGGTTGGGGATCTTTCTCAAGTCTATCCGCTGTTTCGCGGTTTAGCACCTATTCTTGTTGCAATTGGTGCAATGATATTTGCGGGGGAGGTGCTCACGCGCAGCACGTTTCTAGGCATTCTCTTTATCAGTTGTGGCTTGATGAGCATTACGTTGCTTAGCAAACAATTTGGCAAAATTCCAAAGGCTGCGCTGTTTTGGGGGCTGGCAACAGCGGTGACAATCGGTTGTTACACAGTGATCGATGGGATGGGTGTTCGGCGTGCGGGCAATCCTGCCAGTTATATCATCTGGCTATTTATGTTGGAAGTCGTGCCTATAGGCACTTGGTTATTGCTAACGCAGCGCAAAGCATGGTTTGCTTATATGCGTGACTCAAAATTAAATATGCTATTTGGTGGGTTTGCATCGAATGCCGCTTATGGGTTGGTGATTTATGCAATGGGCCTAGGTGCCATAGCTATTGTCTCTTCTTTGCGCGAAACCAGTGTGATATTCGCAGCGTTGATTGGTACGTTATTTTTGCACGAACCGTTTGGACGCCAACGAGTCATTGCTACGTTGTTTGTGGCGCTTGGTATTATCGTTATGAAGGTCTGGTAGAGGCGGCATTTGTTTACAGCTCTTTAAATGAATGCTCATCAATAGAGTAGGGGTATACTTTATCTAAATACCCTGGTTGTGCTTTTACGGAAATAATCCAACGCTGAACGTTTGTAAAATTATCTAACGCAACTCCTGCCTCGTCAGCCAGGTGAACATAGGCATAAACCGACATATCAGCAATGGTATAGCCAGCTTGTGTTAAAAATTCGTTATCGCTTAAACGGCGATCTAATACGCTAAGCGTATTGATTGAGCTATTGCGCTTCGCTTCTAGCATGTCGGCCGACCGATTCTTATCTTTGCCAGTCATCATCCAGTGCCGTAACGTAGCGACGGTTGATTGAACGTAGTCAGATTCGAAAAATAGCCACTGCTGTACCTGAGCTTGTTGCAATGGATCGCTGGGTAAAAATTGCGAACCGTGCGCTAGATAAACGAGTAATGCATTGGATTCGGCCAATACGCTGCCGTCGGGGAGCTTGATTGCTGGTACTGCGCCGGTGGGATTGATTGCGCGGTATTCATCAGTGCGGCCTTCGCCTTCAAAAATGCTAATAAAGTGTTGTGTATATTCTTGTTCCAGTTGATTAAGTAGTAGTCGAACTTTCCAAGCATTTTGAGAGGGTAGGTAATCGTAAAGCGTTATCATTATCAATTCACTCCTGAGACGTGTATCAAGATTAAGGCAGGGGGGTTGGCTTGTCCTCTGGTTTCTTGCTACTGCGTATCGTTTGCTAAATTTAGGCAAACATAGCGGATGAACATTGGAAAAAGGCAAAAAAAGGGAGAGCAATTGCTCTCCCTTTTTTGTGATATGGCATAGGCAATATTTTTTGCTTATGCGTTACGCTTTTCTGCTAGTTGATCAGCTTCATCTCTACGCGTCGGTTTTTCGCACGACCGGCTGCAGTTGAGTTGTCTGCAATGGGTCGAAGTTCGCCATACGCTTTAAGTGAAAAGCGACTAACTCTGATACCCGCTTTTTGTAAAAACTTAGCAACAGCAATGACACGCTTTTTGGATAAATCTTGGTTAGACTTTGTAGAGCCTTGATCATCAGTATGCGCTGATAATACAAATCGCATATCAGGGTAGGCGCGTAGCGTTGCGACCACTTCATTCAATTTAACACGAGCGTTAATGGTTAAAGCAGCTGATGACGATTCAAAGTTAACACCTTCTAGTACACCATTAAACAGTGCACAACCCCGAGCATCAACTGCAGTGCCTCTTGAGGTATCTGGGCAAAGATCGATGTTATCGTTAACGCGGTCACCGTCTCTGTCGGCCACGATGGTAGGCAATGGGGTAGGAGTGGGTACTATTGCGGGTAGTGGTTGAGTTACTGCTTGTGGCTCCTGCTCAATAATTCGCCGCTGCGCAACACGGCGCCGCTTATTCGTTTTACCAAAACGGTAAATCAAACCAAGCTGCATGTATTTCACGTCAGTATCGAAGTGAATGAATTCTGCCCGAACGCCCAAGCCACGACGGCCAGTGTATTCAAAGCCTACGCCAAGCAATAAATGATTGCTGTTCTCTTGAGAGTAGGGCACGGCATCAGAGCTACGCGTGTTTACCAAACCACCTATACCGATTCTGCCAAAGCCTGTTAAGCCGTGTCGCTTGTGACGGTGGCGAGCCTTACCAGCATAAAGCAAGGCGCTGAAGCCGTTGGTTTTGTAGTTAATCGACCCTTCCGGCGATAAACCTGCATCTCCGAGTTCTGTTGCATGTGCTTCAACAGAAAACCATCGGTTTACATCGTAACCCAATGTGAGCTGCATGCCTGAATCGCTATCGCTGCTTACATCCCAACCGGGTACGTCGTCTGTATCCGGCGTTAAGGTGCTTGAACCAATACCAAAGCCAATATAGATCTGACGTCGAAGCTTATCTTCAACTCGGTATTGAGCTTGTTGTGCAGAAAGGGTAGTTGAATCTTCGGTCGCCATTGCGACGTTACTGGGAGTATCCAGTATTACTGAGCCAATAACAATTGCGCTCAGTAGTGCAGGAATACGCGCAGTACGTCGACGTAGTAGATACGCCATTGATACCAACGCTAATAATGGTAGTAGTGGGTCGCGTGAACCCGAATCATCTATTGAACAACCACCGCTTAAGCCGGTGCGAATAAGAGGATCAGCCACGACTTCTGTACTTGGCTCATCAATATCTGGTATACCGTTAGCATTGTTATCGGCTATCACATCAATTTGAGGCGAGCCTGTGCCATCACTTTGGGCGTCAGCAAAGCCGTCGCCATCAGCATCCGGATCAAGTGAATCAATAATGCCGTCGCCATCAGTATCTTGTGCATTAGGGTTTGAATCTGCGTCAGCGGCATCGATGATGCCATCTAGGTCAGCATCAGGGCCAGCTGTTTGAGTCGTGTCGATAGTATCTGGGATGCCGTCTCCATCAGTATCCAACACTGAATCCACCATGCTGTCGCCATCGTTATCAATACCACCAGCTTCCACTAGATCAGAGATACCATCGTTATCAGTATCAAGATCAAGATGATCAGGAGCGCCATCGTTATCAACATCGTCAGCTGGGAGAGGGAAGTCAGCTACGCTGTCATCCAGGCCATCGCCGTTTGTATCAGTAAAATTATCAACACGACCATCACCGTCACCATCAGCAGAGAAATCATTTGATTCTGCTAAGTCTGGTAATCCGTCGTTGTCACTGTCAACGTCAAGGTGATCAACAATGCCATCACCATCGAAGTCGTTATCTGGTAGCGGCAGTGCAGCTACTCCGTCATCCCAACCATCGTTGTTAGTATCAACAAAGCCATCGATGATGCCGTCAGTATTGGTGTCAGTACCACCAGCCTCATAAGCGTCAGTCAAGCCGTCGTTGTCACTATCAAGGTCGAGATAATCACGGATGCCGTCACCATCAGTATCGATGGCCGTTTCGTCTTTATCGAGTAGGCCGTCGTTGTCACTATCGATATCAAGTGAATCAACTACACCATCACCATCAGTGTCGAGTGTGCCTTCAACGGCATCAGAAATACCATCGTTATCCGAATCGATCAAGCCATCGGTTACATCAGGCTCACCGTCATTGTCTGAATCCAGATCCAATGCATCGATAACGCCGTCTCCATCGGTATCAATGGCACCTTCATCAGCATCGAGTAGGCCGTCACCATCCGCATCAAGATCTTGGTAGTCAGGAATGCCGTCAACGTCGGTATCAACTGGTGTATTACCATTGGCTCCAGCTTCCTGGCTATCAAGCAGGCCATCTGCATCACTATCAGTATCTAAATAATCAAGAATGCCGTCGCCATCGGTGTCAACAGGAGCCGTTGGAGTAGCGCCTGCTTCAAGACTGTCGGGAATACCATCAGCATCGCTATCGGTATCGAGATAATCAGGAGTGCCGTCGCCATCTGAATCGACAGTGCCTTCTAAGGCATCAGGAATACCATCGTTGTCGCTATCCATTACATCGGATTCTATAAAGTCCGGTACGCCGTTACCATCGGAATCCACTGGTGTGCCAGGGTTTGGCCCGGCTTCATCCGCATCAATAGTACCGTCGTTGTCAGCATCAAGATCCAAAAAGTCTGGAGATCCGTCACCGTCTGTATCGACAGGAGTAGCGGCCGTAGGGCCAGCTTCAATCGCATCGGGGATGCCATCCGCATCACTATCGGTATCTAAGTAGTCAGGTGTGCCATCGTTATCAGTATCTGTTGGAGCGGTTGGGTTTACACCAGCTTCAACACTGTCAGGGATACCGTCTCCGTCGCTATCAAGTTCTAAGTGATTAGGTGCTGTATCTGCATCTAGATCAGTTGGTTCGAATGCATCGTCAATACCGTTACCATCGGCATCAGTACCGCCAGTTTGCGTAACATCAATCGCGTCATCAATGCCGTCTGTATCTGCATCCGTACCGAGTAGGGCAGGTGTAGTGGTATCTTCAATTGCGTCAGGGATACCGTCGCCATCTGAATCAAGATCCAAATAATCCGGCATGAGATCGCTATCAGTATCTAGAATAGTTTCATAGATATCAGCAATGCCATCATTGTCAGCATCGATATCAAGATGATCAGGTTTTCCATCAGCATCTGTGTCAACCGGTTCTAGTGCATCATCAACACCGTTGCCGTCAGCATCGGTACCGCCTGTCACATCAACGTCGATTGCGTCATCAACACCATCGTTGTCAGCGTCTGTGCCCAATAGAGTAGGAGACATAGTGTCTTCTGCACTATCAAGGATATTGTCATTATCCGAATCGGTGTCTTGATAGTCAGGTATACCGTCGCCATCGGTATCCGCAACCGTACCGGCCGGTGCTTCAACTAAATCAGCAATGCCGTCGTCATCACTATCAATGTCTAGATAATCAGGAGTGCCGTCAGCATCAGTATCTTGAGGAGAGTTAACTAAAGGTCCTGACGAGACACCAGCTTCAACACTATCAGGAATACCGTCATTATCTGAATCAAGATCTAAGTAGTCAAATGTGCCATCGCCATCAGTGTCGATATTGCCTTCTACTGAATCGGGAATGCCGTCACCATCGGTGTCAGGATCCATAAAGTCAGGGATGCCGTCACTGTCTGTGTCGGCTGAACCTTCGTCAGTATCAAGAATACCGTCGCCATCAGAATCTAGATCTAAGTAATCCGGGCTACCGTCGCTATTGCTATCAATGGGAGTTGCTGGGTTAGGGCCCGCTTCGACGGCATCAGGAATACCGTCGCCATCACTATCAAGATCTAAGTGATTTGGTGCGGTATCGGTGTCAAGGTCCGTGGGTTCGAATGCGTCATCAATACCGTTGCCATTCGCATCGGTACCACCAGTTAGCGTTACATCAACCGCGTCGTCGATACCATCCGCATCGGCGTCAGTGCCTAGAAGGGCAGGCGTAGTGCTATCTTCAACGGCATCAGGAATGCCGTCGCCATCTGAATCCAGATCCAAGTAATTAGGTATTAGATCGCCATCAGTATTGATAGTTGTTTCATAGCTGTCGAGTATGCCGTCAGCATCGCTATCCATATCCAAGTGATCAAACAAACCATCGCCATCTGTATCAGTTGGGGCTAGAGTGTCGTCAACACCATCATAGTTTTCATCCGCACCGCCAGTGATCGATGCATCTACCGCATCGTCAATACCATCAAGGTCACTGTCTGTGCCTAGGAGTGCTGGGCTATTAGTATCTTCAGTAGCATCTAGAATACCGTCGTTATCGCTGTCTGTATCCAAGCTGTTGGGGATACCGTCGCCATCGGCATCGCCCGCACCTTCCGCGGCATCTGCAATGCCATCATTGTCGTCATCAAGATCACTGCTGTCAGGTATACCGTCGCCGTCAGTATCAAGTTCGATTACTACTGCAGCTGTTGGAATCTTAGACGTTAGATCCTGTGCGATTAAATCAATATAAGACACCGTTAGCGTATCGCCCGGCTGCGTGTTCATTGAACCGTTATTTGCAGTACCGGCTGTGGTGCCTGCAGCTGTTGGCATTGTGCCTTCAAAAATACCTGTGTTTGATCCAGTCTCTGTAAGTGTAACTGTTTCGATTTCACCGGTAACGTCGTTTAAGACTTCAACGTCAACCGTATCTGTTGCTGACGCAAAGAGATTAAGGTCTGGGTCTGTGACTGATATCGCAATGGGGTAGCCGGTAGCGCCGATAGGATCAGCAGTAACTGTTCCGTCATTAGCCACCTGTAAAACGTCATCATTGATGATTGCAGTCGGAGCGTAGAATACTTCGGCTAAGCCGTATACATAAGTATCAAGTAAGTTTTCGTTACCAAAGCTGGTGCTGACAAAATCGCCCCAAGTGTGTTTTCCGGCTGATGTGTTAGAGAGTGCGCCAACGGGTGTGTTACTGGTTCCGCCAGCTGGCATTAGCGTGACATCATCCCAATAAACTCTTGCAGGGGATACTGTGCCATCTGGATTTGCCAAATGAATCGTTAAACCGTCTTCTGTACCACCACTGGTTTCTGCATCACTGGCAATAAAGTGATACTCGCCCATATGCATTTGTACCTGAGAATAATACGTGCCCAAAGGTGGCGCTACACCAGCGGCGTCTTTGCCGTCCCAAGCGATTTGGTTTAAGCCGATAACTGAGTTACCGAGTAAGT
The DNA here is from genome assembly GCA_938028465.1 of uncultured Granulosicoccaceae bacterium. Taxonomy (GTDB): domain Bacteria; phylum Pseudomonadota; class Gammaproteobacteria; order Granulosicoccales; family Granulosicoccaceae; genus Granulosicoccus. The sequence continues at coordinate 18,670 of CALJAA010000091.1, forward strand.
GCCGATCACCAGTGTTGCCGTAAATGCCATCTTGATTAAGATCGATCAGTATTGAGTAGGTACCTTCTACATCAGTAGTAAATTCGAAAACACCACTATCCTGTACGCCAGTCGAAGTGCCAGGAGAAATGGCGAAATCCTGTCCGTCTGAATCTACAAACCTTACGCCCGTTAGAGCTGGCGGAGTAGCTGGGCGAGGTAGAAATGTCGCCGGGTAACTGACGTACATCGGATGTTCGTATTCAGCGGAGTTGCCAATAACTGGGGCGCTGTAGCCCGATCTTGGTGCTGCTATTCCAACAGAGTTAGCTTTCAGGTTATAACCGAAACCGGCAAAGTTGTTTAAATCTAACTGCCAAACGTATTCGGTTCCAGGCCGTCCGCCTGGTACTCGGGCATAGAAGTTCGCGTCAGTTGAATTGAATTCAGCGAAACCACCAGCATTGAAGCTAAATGAGTAAGCCCAAAGTCTGCCGCCCTCTAGTGTTGGGTCAGGGTCTGTCGTGGCATCCGGCGTAACAGTAATATCGTAGCGATCAAATAAGCTGTCGTGAACACCAGTAAATGAGGTGTTCTGCAACACAAGTCGATACGCGCCTGTTTCAGTTGACGTAAAACGAATTGGATTCGTGAGTGGGCCCGTCATTGGGTCGGAGCAATTGACGTTGCCTTCAGTTAAGTTTTGAGTATATTCAGGCGTTGTGTTGTTGGATGGTGAGTAAAACTCGACCGTGATGTCGTCTGTTTGAACGCCGCCACAGAGCGATACATTGATCACTTCGCCAACGCTCAAGATATCAACGTATAGTGAGGCAGATGCATCGTCACTTGCGTAACCTTGATCGATACTGCGTTGATGATCAATTAATCGTTGGCCAAGACCCATTTGCACAACACCTTCAGCGTGTACAGCAGCGGATTGAAACATAAGGAGTGTTGTAACACCCGCTAGGGTTAATCGAACAGGGTGTCTTACCCAGTCGATTGATAACAAAGATTTATTGGCCATCTTGGCGCCTCTTACATTAATTGTCGAAATTCTTCCCAGCCCAGCTGTTAAGAAAACGGTTGGTACATCGCAATTAGCAATTAGCGGCCCGAATTAGGAAAAAGGTATGAGTTGAATGTAAATTGTGGTGACGGAAGAGCCTTTGCGATCTTTAACTAGCTGGATGCGTTGCTGTTTAGCCAATGATTTGACGAATTGGGGCGTATGCTTGGCACTCCAACAATGACTGTTGAGGTGGCCCTAGTTTGTTGATAGTGCCTGCCCTGTAGGTGAATCCGATAATGAGCTCGGTGCCGGTAATGAAAGAGGGCAGCCAGCAAATCCAATTGATTAGCTTAACGCCACCAAAAAAATTGTCCGTAAGGCCGCACTTTGGGCTGCTATCAGCGCAAGGGAAAAGGGTTTGATTCCAAACCTGTCTGAAACTATACATATCCTTAAAGTAGGAATCTCGAACTTCATTGAGTGATTTGCCTCTTAAGGCTCATGCAAGCAAATATTTGTTTGTTATTTGTTTAAAACTTAAGAGGAGCACTTCCAATGCAACAACGAATAATTACTACAAATATAAAAATCATGAGTTTCATACTCTCTGCCATTTTATTGGGTTTCTTTACAGTCGCTGTCGCCGCCGCTGCACCACTCGATAAAAGTATGGGTAGTTGGATTAATAAGCAATACACAGTTAAAGGTGAGTGGTCGATAGAGCAACGCGGTGATCAACAAGTCATTACGTTTAACGAGAAATTTAAAACAAAAAAAGGCCCAGACTTAAAAGTGTTTTTATCAAAGCGTTCAATAAAAAACGTAACGGGTTCTAATGCCACTGAGGGCTCGCTATTAGTTTCAGCCCTTAAAAATAACAAAGGAAAGCAAGAATATGTGTTACCGGCAGGCATTGATGCTAGCGATTACACATCGTTGTTAATACATTGCGAAGCCTATAGTGTGCTGTGGGGTGGTGCTGATTTATAGTAGGCAATGGTAAAGGGCAGCTTACTTACTACGGAGCCAATTTGTTGTTAGTAGGTTGGCGACAGTGAGCTGCCGTAGTTACCGCATCTACTTCCGCAACTGGCCGATTTTTGCCGTCCCGTTGTAGTTCAGCTAAGTTCGAACCGCCCACGTCTGGTACGCGGCATTATCATCCGAACAACTTTCCAGGGTAAGAACTTTTATCTGGTTCGCATCACTTCGCCCAGTTCGTGTCGATTCAGCCGCTGTGAAACACAGGTCTGGTGCAGAAGCGGGAACGATCATTCCTTCGCCTGAGAACTCAAAAGATTGATTTTTACTGGCATCACAAGGTGCAAGCGCTAGTGATGCTCCCGCATCTGCAGTAGTAAGTTGAACACATACATCAAATTCAGGCATGTACAGTATGCCTTCAGCAAACTTGTCTGTGTCGAAGGTCTGGTCTACTAATATTCCACCGAGGGGGCTGTAGCAAGTGTGGGCTTGAAGGCCGTCATCAGGGTTTGCACTTTCGCCTTTGCCTTTTGCGATATCAACGCAGTAGCCACTCTGTGTACTGTCAAGCATATCGGTAAGGTAAATTTCTACGTTTTCGGCTTGCGCAAATCCAGCTACCAAAAACGTAAATGCAGAAACGAATAGCAGTTTTATAATCGACATGTGAGATTTTCCTTTAGTTTTCGATTTAGTGTAAACGCAAATGTTGCTGGTGAGCCACAGGTAATGAGTAAGGCGACATTTCCCTCTCCAATGCACTTGATTCGCATAATTAGTTGATCTAACTACCCATTGCCAAGTCAGAACCTTACTACGACAATGTGCAAAAAAAGTGAAGAAACTCCACATTGACAGTATTGCTGCTTTTTTGACTGTGGCACTGACTAAATCAATGCTTAGTAGATGCGGGCTTGTTACAAGCCAGGTTAGTTATCAGCGAACAAGAATTTAAATCTGACGTTAGTTTCAATTTGACGATATACCGTTTTGGGCCGAAAATTACTTCAGATGACAATGTACTTAAGCAATGGGCCGAATCCGGAACTACCTATCTGGTTTTGATCTGATATTGATTGTGAGTTCAAGTCTGAATTTATACAGTTTAATCTTATAAAAAGCTTACTTTAGCGGACGTCCGAAACACAGAATATAACCGCTGTTGTCCTGTGCTTCAAACGCACGTAAACCATCTTTAGTATCACTTAGTGGCCGAGTAATTATGTTGGGGTCGGAGTTGTACTCTTCAAATAGCGCGTCAGGGTCTTGCGTATAGATATATACATCCCATCGAGCCCATTCATGTTGAGTGTGATTTGGCATTGGCTTTGTGTTGGCGTTAATGCTTTTAAGTTGAATCCCAACTTTGTCTCGCTCGACGATCGCGAACAAAGGGTTAGGATTAGGGATGAGTGTTGTTATCTCAAAACCAAGTTTGTCGCGATAAAAATGAGCAGATTCAATAACGTTATCTACGATAAAGAACGGCATTGCTTGCGCTAACTTGGCTTTTATTGACATGTTAAATCCTCTGTATAAAGCAGTTCGCTAATTTGGCAGCCCTTCTACAACGATCATATTTCTATTCATAGCATCGGGCTTAACCTTCAGTGCTTCGGCATAGCTTTTTGATCCGTACCATTCTTTCGCTTTTTCTGTGGTGGGAAACTCGGCGATAATAATGGCTTTTGGATTCCAATCTCCCTCTATAACTTCAAGTGCTCCTGCTTGTACATGAAATTTCCCGCCGTAAGGTGCGAGAGTTTGTTCTGATAGTGCAAGGTATTCTAGAAGTTTTTCTCTGTTCTTTACATCAACATCACAAATTAAAAATGCGCTCATATATCTTCCTATAACCAATGAATAAGGCGTCGCTCTTCGAGAGTTAGCAAATTGTTGTTTTAAGAATATAACGAAAAAACCGCTTAGGACAAACTCAAACATAAGATTGTCATAAGGCTTTATGACAGCCACGAACGGTAGTTCAAATTTGTGTAAGGGATTTTTGATTAATGCTTAGGGGAGGGTGTTGAGGGTGGATCTAAACGATCCGGATAAAACGTCAAAAAGCGGGGGCTGATGCCACCCGCTTTTTGATTTACTACAGCTTATACAGCTGTTACTTTATTTGCGCATGGGCCTTTCTGGCCTTGGCCAACTTCAAACTCAACCGCTTGGCCGTCATTCAATGTCGCGTAGCCACCATCTGCTTGGATCTCAGAATGGTGAACAAACAAATCTTTGCCGCCGTCTTCTGGAGTGATGAAACCAAAACCTTTAGTAGCATCAAACCACTTAACTGTACCTTTACTCATTTTCAATTCTCTTAATTGTCGGTGAAATATAAAAAATTACATTCGAATTCACCAGTTCGAACACAAAACAATATAGGCCCAAAAAAACATATTTCAACAGTATATAACCGCCTGACTTAGCCTTGTTGGCAAGTGATGCGTGTTATGTGCGAAACCTAGCAAAGACTTGCTCTTCCTAAACCATCTCCCAGTTATTGCCTTTGGAGACTGTTTTTGTTTTTGTAGCCACTAAAAGAGTATCCGTACGCCTTGTTCGGTCTATATGCGGGAGTCGCAAGCCTAACAGCTTTTCTACGCGCTTATTGGTGGATTATGCCTTTTAGTCGCCAAAACAGTACCAGATCGGCTTTGTCGGCCCGCAACAGTGCCTGTCGGCTAGATCATTACAGTAGGAATCTTGTTATCAATACTCTTTTCATCGCTTTATAAATGAATTATCTTTCATCACATCAGTCGCTGTGACGATGTGGTGAATCACGGCAGTTACAAAATTAAGAAGCCTTTTCGCTAATGGATCAGTGCTTGTTGGCTATAGGTGCGCTAAAGCCTCACGCTTTGCGCTGACAGTTTGATGTCCAGCTGAAAACTACCTTCATTTACCAACCACCTGCGTATGGTGTACGACCGTGTGCCAGTTTGATGCATTGGATCAGCCTCAGCGAGAGCCGTCGCCGCTTCCAGTGATTCAGCTCGATACACAATCATTCCAACACCTTCCATTAGCTCACCGGTTAAATCTGAGAGTGGCCCGGCCATAACTAGGTTTCCTTTTTGTTCTTGCTCTGCTTGGTAGGCGAGATGGCCGGGTAAGTTTTTTTTCAGTGTCTCAGGTGGCTTAACTGGCGTGCTAACCACGGCATAAAGCTCCAACGCCAAAGATCCGCGCTCAACAGCGGCCTGCTTGTACTCTGTCCATGCTGGCATAAATATCCTCGTTAATAAAATATCGATATTTATTGACAAAGTAACAAATAATCGTCAAAAATCAAAGCCATCATTTCTAAAATATAGAGTTCGAATGAGATTCTTAGTAGGAACCGCGGCGTCGGCGCAAGGCGAGTTACCCAGCGTGTACGTCGTAAATAGTAATCAAGCCATTAATCTAACGGCGCTGGATAACAGCATTGGGCATGATCTTCGAAATCTAATTGAGCAAGGCGATGCGGTTAGTCGAGTTAATAAATTAGCGCAAGGTGCTGCTGCTATTCCTGTTGCTAACATCACACCTGCGTTACCCATTGCCATGCCTGGTAAAACAATCTGCTTAGGGTTGAATTACACCGATCATATTAAAGAGGGTGGTTACGACGTGCCAGATTACCCAGCCCTTTTTATGCGTGGGCCAAATTCCTTGATGGCAGCTGGCGCGCCGATGATTCGGCCCGCCTGTTCCGAACAGCTCGACTACGAAGTTGAGCTGATGGTTATCGTCGGTAAGTCAGGTAAGCATATTAGCGAAGCAGATGCATTGGATTATGTTTTTGCATACTCCGTTTTTAATGATGGTTCGGTCAGAAACTACCAACGTAAAACCCATCAATGGACGCCTGGGAAAAATTTTGATTCAACGGGTCCAATTGGGCCTTACTCAGTAACGCCTGATGAGCTTCCGCCTGGCGCGTCTGGTTTAAAAATCGAAAGCCGAGTAGGCGATGAAATCCTTCAATCGGCAAATACGTCTGAAATGCTTTGGCCTGTGGCTCGTACGATTGCGACTATTTCTGAATTCGCCACACTACAGCCGGGCGATTACATTGCCATGGGTACACCGCCTGGTGTGGGGCACGCACGCACGCCTCAACGTTGGCTTCGCCCAGGTGAAACCATTGAAGTGGAAATTGAGGGTATTGGTATTTGTGCCAATCCAATTGTGGCTGAGGAAGATCTTTCAGGTGGGCCTGCTTAATGAGCGAGCCAAATGACAAATCACCAGAACAACAAAGGGCTGAAGCACAATCGTATTACCACGATTTAAAAGCACGTAAGCCTCGCTTGGATGAAGACTCGATAGACCTGATCCTACGTGGTGCGCGTTCACACTATGCTTGGAAAGATAAAGCTGTCGACAATGCCACCCTTGAAAAGTTGTATGACATTACGGCCGCTGGCGCAACTAGCATGAACTCTTGCCCTGCACGCTTTACGTTTGTAACCAGTAAAGAGGGTAAGCAGCGATTAGCAAAATCACTTAAAGCTAAGAATGTTGAAAAAATGATGGGCGCGCCAGTTACTGCAATTATTGCTTATGATCTGAATTTCTGGGAACGGCTACCGTTTCTATTCCCCCACGAGGACCGACGCGGATTTTTTAAAGGCAAAACGGAATACATTGCTGACACGGCTTTTCGAAACTCTACGTTGCAGGGTGCTTATTTCATGATCGCAGCTAGGGCTCTTGGTCTTGATGTCGGCGCGCTGTCTGGTTTTTCTAACGACATCGTTGATGAAGAGTTCTTTGCCAACACCAGTTTGCGTTCTAACTTTCTCTGCAATCTGGGTTACGCGGACGAAACTGCGTTGTTTCAAAAACTCCCACGCTTCGCGTTTGACGAAGTGTGCTCATTTATTTAGGAAATCCTGATGGCGATAACTCAGAAAACAACAGTGCCGCTTAAAGCATCAGCGACATGCCCAACGCATTCGAAAGCACTAATAACTATTCGTGATCTTGATTTTGCTATTGATGAGCCGACTGAGCGTGGGGGCACAAACATGGGGCCCACACCCACAGATGCCGCTATTGCTGCTCTGGTGGGTTGCACGAATGTCATTGGCAATAAGTGCGCAAGTAAACTCGGCATCGATATAGGGCATCTAACAATTGATGCAACGTGTCAGTTTGATCGGCGCGGTGTCATGCTCAGTGAAGAAATTGATGTGCCCTTTGTAAAAATTGCTTTGAACATTACGGCAAATGGGCCGGCAACAACTGAAGAGTTGAAGTTGGTGGCTGCTGAAGTGTCGAAGTTTTGTCCGTTGTCAAAGCTATTCCGCCAGGCTGGAACGCAGATTGAGGAAAACTGGCAGTCGGCTTAAACATCCACCACTTGGAGAACTGTATGAAAGGTAAATTATTATTATCTGCTGCAGCGACAGTGTGTTGCCTAGCGCAACCGCTTAGCGTAACCGCGGCTGAAACTATCACCGCTGTTGTTATTGATGGTTACCCAGCAAAGGCGATGTGGGTTAAAGAATTTAGCGGTTTTTTCATACCTGAAGTAGACAAGCGCCTTGCTGCTACGGGTAACTATAAAATGGATTGGCAGGAAAGCTATGGCGGCTCCATTGTTAAGCCTAAAGGCGTGCTTGAAGGTGTCAAGCTGGGGTTGGGTGATATTGGTATTGTTACGACCATATTTCACTCTTCTAAATTACCGAGCCAGGCGCTTGCCGCGGTCACGCCGTTTATCGCGCCAGATTCACGCGTGGTTGCTAAAGCAGTTGATGAAATTGCAAAAGAATTTCCGACCATGCAAAAAGAATTTGAAAAACAGAATCAGATTTATCTAGCAACGGGCGTTGTGCTAGACACTTATCAAATGTTCAGTAGTCAAGAGGTGGCTTCATTAAAGGATATTGAAGGTGGCAAAGTTGCCGGTGCAGGTATGAATATGCGATACGTAGAGGGCATCGACGGAGCGGTTGGTGTACGAGGAGGCCTCACCGATTTCTACAGCATGTTGCAAACTGGCTTAGTTGATCATGCGATGCTTTGGCCTGAGGCGGCTAAGACATTTAAAATTGCTGAAGTGGCACCGAGTATGTTGAAGGTTGATTTGGGTGCAGTAAACTCTAAAACGGTAACAGTCAATGCAGATTACTGGAAAAAACTGCCCGACGAGGTGAAAGACGTTTTACGTGAAGTGGCCGTTGCGTATCGCGATCATGTTGCCTCGGTTGCAATGGACAGAGCGGCTGCGAGCCGTGATGCCTATGTTGCTGCTGGTGGAACCGTTGTGGAAGTATCGAACGAAGATCGCGCCTCATGGGCAGCGGCCATGCCTAATATTGCGAAGGAATGGGCAAAGACATTGGACGATAAAGGTGAGCCTGGTAGTGATATGTTGAAGAGCTACATGGGTAAGTTGTCCGAAGCTGGATTCACTCCTCTGCGCGATTGGGCGTCAGAGCTTTAATATTCACATCTGCTAAAGGAGGGGTGCAGAATGCGCCCCTTTCTTTGAAAAGCTAATTCTTATGATTGTTGCCTTGCGATATATTGAACGGATTATCGAACGTATCGCCATTCTTGCAAATGCTATAGGCACACTGGTTGTGCTTGGATTGGTTGTGGTCGTGAATTACGACATCGTTGCTCGCGAGTTCTATGGCAAACCGTTTCATGGTGCGGTAGAGCTGGTTCAGTTCTCCATGGTGTTAATTGTTTTCTTACAATTGCCTGATGTTGTCAGGGTGAATCGACTAACACGCTCTGATGGTTTTTTATCTATTGCGCAAACGCGATGGCCATCACTAGCCGTATATCTCAATAAATTTATTCACCTGACTGCCTGCATTTTTATGTTGTTAGTCGCGATAGCGATCTGGCCAGAGTTTCTCGATATGTGGGAAACCCAAGATTATTTTGGCGTACCTGGCGTATTCACAGCACCTTGGTGGCCAGTGAAGCTGGTGATATTTTTGAGTGCATCACTGTGCTTCTTACTGTTTTTGCTCAAATTTATGTTACCTGCCGCTACATTAAAAACGGTTTCTGCTGAGAGTGGCGTCGGGGTCGATATCACATGACACCAATTGAGATAGGGTTAATTTCGGTATTGGCTATTGTCATACTGATCTACCTCGGTGTTTATATTCCTATTGCTTTAGGCGCCGTGTCTTTTGTTTCCATATGGCTCATGAGGGACAACTTTGATCTGGCCATGAACTTACTCAAGATTGCCTTGAGTGATAGCGTTATGGAATACACCTTCGCCACGGTGCCCCTGTTTACCTTTATGGGGATGATCGTTTCCAAAGCTGGTTTAGGTGGCGATATTTATGATGTGATGAATGCAGCCTTCAGGCGGATTAGAGGCGGTATTGGCATGGCTACAGTAGGTGCTAATGCGGTTTTCGCTGCGGTTACCGGCTCATCAATCGCGTCGGCCTCGGTGTTTTCAACGGTTGCCGTTCCTCAAATGCTGCGGTACGACTACAACCCTCGATTTGCAGTGGGCGTTGTAGCCGGTTCTTCAGTGTTGGGAATGATTATCCCGCCATCAGCGATGTTGATCATTTATTCCTTGGTTGCTGAGCAATCAGTTGGTGATATGTTTTTAGCTGGCATTATTCCTGGCTTGATGTTGGCAACTGCCTATATCGCGGCCATCTTTTTCGCTGGGCGTTTTTTTCCTAACTTTGTTGGTGGAAAGCCTGCTGACGACTATGAGCCAATGAGTTATTGGGCTATCGCCAGCAAAACCTTACCGTTGGTGTTTTTAATTGTTGTGGTGCTTGGTGGTATTTACACCGGTTGGATGACGCCTGTTGAAGCTGGAGCTGCTGGTGCGACGGTAGGTTTGCTCATTGCGATTCTGCGTGGACGAATGACGCCAAAACTATTTTGGGAGGCCCTACTTGAAACTGGACACATTAGTGCCGCCATCTTGTTTCTCATTACTGCGGCATCGATTTACAGTCGCATGTTGGGCCTAGCAGGATTACCCAATGAATTGGGTGACATCATGGCTGAGAATCAATTCAGCTTTGCAATGGTTATGTTTATCTATGTTTGCTTAATGTTGTTTTTAGGTACGCTGCTGGATACTGCTTCAATCATATTAATCGTGGTGCCTTTGTTTTTACCACTTATTGAGCCGCTTGGTTTGAGCCCGGTGTGGTTTGGCATTGTTACTGTCGTGGGTGCAGAGATTGGCTTGTTAACACCACCGCTAGGCATCAGTTGCTTCGTTATAAAGTCTACGCTAAATGACCCACGTATTACCTTAAAAGATGTGTTTCTGGGCGCGCTACCGTTTGCGATGGTTATGCTTGTTGTATTGATAATTTTGATTAATTTTCCAGTGCTCAGTACGGTTTTATTGAATAGATAGTTAAACATGATAGGTATTCTGAAATGAGAAATGTGACTAGCGATAATATTACGGAAACGTTTCTGAGCTACTTTGGTGAAGATACTGACCCACGTCTTAAAACCATTATGGAGTCATTAGCTAAGCATCTGCATGCATTCGCAAGGGAAACCAACTTAACGCATGAAGAGTGGACTAAAGGGTTAGATATTGTTAGGCAAGCTGGCAAAATCACTACGCCAGAGCGCGATGAATTCGTATTATTGTCTGACGTGTTGGGCTTGTCTTCCCTGGTTGACATGATTAATTCACCTGAAAAGGGAACAAGCTCTAGCGTGCTTGGTCCATTTCATATTTCGAACCCACCGAAAATGGAGATGGGGTCTGATTTAAAAGGTGATCACGAAGGTGAGCTGGTGCTGGTTACGGGTCGAGTGCTCGATACAGATGGTAATCCTATTGCGGGTGCAACACTAGACATCTGGCAAACGGCAGCTAACGGTTTGTATTCCTCACAAGATCCCGAACAAGATATCTATAGCTTTCATGCGTTGTTTACGACAGGTGATGATGGTTGCTACTCGTTTACAACCGTAAAGCCTGTTAGTTATACCGTGCCAACGGATGGCCCCGTTGGCGAGTTGTTAAAAGCTACAGGGCGCCATCCATGGCGGCCATCGCATCTTCATTACATTATCAAGGCTGATGGTTTTCGATCATTGGTTACTGAAGTGTTCCCTGATGATGACCCTTACCTTGATCAAGATACGGTTTTTGGTGTGCGAGATGATTTGGTAATGCATTATGCACCACAAGCTGCAGGGAGCTTTCCCGAGCAAGGTTATACTTTATCGGGAAAAGTAAACGAATCCTATCTGCGAGTTGATTTTGATTTAGTGTTGTCTCCATCAACGACCACCACTTAAACAAGTTAGGAGTTTTTGAGTGATTGATTTGGCGAGCACAGCAGTAATTCCAAGTAAGCAGGGCGATAGCGCTGATGTCGTGAAATCTGCCACGCAGCGCGCCTATCAAGGTATCCGTAAACGCATTATCAATGGCGAGATTTTGCCTGGTGAGCGTCTAAAAGTTGAATCACTGAAAGTGTTATTGAACACGGGTGCTTCGCCCATACGCGAAGCGCTGAGTTTGTTAACGTCAGATCAATTGGTGGAACGTATTGATCAACGTGGCTTTCGTGCGGCATCAGCGAGTAAACAGCACTTTCAAGAAATACTCATGCTGCGCTGCCAGCTGGAGGATCTTGCTATACGAGGCAGTATCGGGTCGGGTGACACGCAATGGGAAGAGAGCTTAGTGCTGTGTCACTATCGTCTGCAACAGGCTGACCGAAACGACCCAGAGCAGTGGGAGCATCTACACAGAGCTTTCCATAGTGCTTTATTGCTAGGTTGTGGGTCGCCGATACTACTACGCTTTTGCGACCAGCTTTATGATCTTAATGTTCGGTACCGTTTTCTTGCCGGGAAATCGGGTAGGTACAGTAAGCGAGACATCGCCAGTGAGCATCAAAGCATACTCGATGCCGCACTTGCGCGTGATGCAACTCTGGCATCGGATTTACTGATAAGGCATTATAAATTGACCGGTGAGTTTCTTGCTGATCAATTTGATGAGTAAAAGTGCGATAAACTAGGCTCACTAGCAACGAGTCATCAAAAAACCACAACGCCATGTCAGCATTATTCTCCCCTCTAACAATCAACGACGTAACATTCAAAAACCGTATCGGCATGTCACCCATGTGCCAATACGTGTCCAATGAGGGCGTGGCAACTGATTGGCATATGGTCCACTTAGGCTCAAGAGCAGTGGGTGGTGTTGGTTTTATCATGGCCGAAGCCACGGCTGTCTCTCCTACTGGGCGTATATCGCAGGGCTGTGCTGGCTTGTGGAGCCAAAAGCATGCAGATGCGCTCAAGCCTATAGTCGCTTTTCAACAGTCATATGGTGCAGTAACTGGGATTCAGATTTCCCACTCAGGGCGCAAAGGCAGTGCGGCGACAGCGTTGGAAGGTGGAAGCCATCTTGAGGCTGAGGATTCCAATGCATGGGAAACAGTTGGCCCAACAGATACGGCGTTTGATCCTGATGGCACTCGGTTATGGCGTGCCCCTCGAGCACTATCAGTTAGTGAAATCGAAACGATCCAAGATGAATTTGTTAATGCGGCGAAACTAGCAATAGAGGTTGGATACGATTTGTTAGAGGTGCATTGTGCTCACGGTTATTTGTTGCACTCATTTTTAACGCCGTTAGTGAATACCCGTGATGACAGTTACGGTGGTGATCTGCGTGCTAGAGCTAGGTTCTTACTCGAAACGGTGGAGAAGGTGCGAGCGGTATGGCCGCAAGAACGAGTGTTGTCAGTAAGGCTATCAGTGCATGACTTCGTTGATGGCGGGCTAACGCTAGACGATACTGCTCAAGTCGGTAGGTGGCTTAAAGAGCTTGGTGTTGATTTTCTTGATTGTTCTGGCGGTGGTGCCGTGCCTGAAGCACGTGGTGCAATAGGAAATAAAACAGCCGAACAACCCGGTATGGCAGGGCAGTTAAAAGCAGATACGAGTTTGTTGACCATGGCAGTGGGCGGCATAACTGAGCCAAAGCAAGCTGAGGAAATCATCGCGTCGTCAACTGCCGACATGGTATTGCTGGGCCGCGAGATGATGCGTGATCCGCATTGGGCATTTAATGCAGCAAAAGCGCTTGGTGTAGATGCGCGCCCAGTGTTAGCTGAGCAATATGGCTTTTTTGTTGGCGCTACCTAGTAGCGCGTCAACGTAATGCGCTCATGATCGGGCGCTATACGATTTCCTCCATCCACTTGCGTAGTTTGTACGCTCTGGTGGTTTCATCCATGTCTACGTCCGAAAATTTTATTGGCGTATTGTCGGCAATGTCATTCTTCAGTTTGACATCATGTGCCAAGCCCAATGGCAAGTAGCCTGCTTCGATAGAGGCTTTGCCTGGACGCAAGCCGCCGGTAACCGTGTAGCCACCTTCGCCATCAAGAACTTCACCTGCTTTCATATCACGCTTAGCTATCGCTGCTACATCCGCATTGAAATGTTTGATCACGCCAGTGGGCTCACCACGTAAGCCAACAGATGCAACCGATATCGGCAGCTCCAAACCAATTAAATGCCAGCGTTTGTATAGCGATGAGTATCGCCCGCTAGTATCTGTTTTCACAGTGTATTCTTGAAAGCAATTACGCAAGTATTCGGTTTCACCTTCAAACACGACCCATACACCTTGGCGTATGTCATAAGGTACTGGCTTACCGTCATGCGTTAGAGAGGAAGCCACCTCAACCATCCCCTTGCGTTCTAAGCTGCCGCCTTCTGATTGGGGTCGCATAATGTTCGCTAAGTCTTCAGCTCCACCAACTGGATACTGTAAGCCTTCTGTTGGTACTTCAAGGCCCGTTGCATTGGCGATAGCTGATGATTCAATCGCAGGCTTCGAGCCATCTAAAAATGAATTAAACATCTTAGGGTTAAGCCGTCCACGTTTGGCTTGCTCAGCGTTTATACCCCAATGATCCCAAATAGTTTCTGGCGTCGATTTGCGAAATTCTGGCAACCATTTATGTCCACGTCCAGCAGCCACTACATTGAACCCACAAGCGCGAGCCCAATCGACAAGATCGCAGGTTAGGGCGGGTTGATCACCGTAGGCCATCGAATAGATAACGCCAGCCTCTTTCGCTTTTGTAGCTAATGCATAACCGCAGAATGCATCGGCCTCGACAGTGACATTGATAACGTGTTTGCCGTTCTCAAATGCAAAGAGTGAGTGTTCAATGGCAGCAACGGGTGCGCCTGTGCATTCGACAATGATATCGATTGATGGATGTGCAACTAAGGCTTGCCAGTCTTCGCCCACGTGGGTGGCTTTTGTTTGTGCGGCTTTGTCTAGCGAGGTGGCTGAAAATTGTTCTTCCGGCCAACCGACAAACTCCATGTTGGATTTTGCGTTGGGGACGGATAGATCGGCTACACCAATTAAGTGAATGCCCTTAAGCTTTTGAACCTGCGATAAAAACATCGTGCCGAACTTACCAGCACCGATTAATCCGATACGGATGGGGTTGTCGTTTTCGGCACGTTCTTGGAGCAGTGAATAGAGATTCATATGAGCCTAAAAAATGCTTAGAGCCTAAATTAATTTTTAGCCAGCATGAACAGCATCAACCAATGTTTTAACCCTGTCCGGATTAATATGCTGGTGTATCCCATGCCCTAAATTAAATACATGGCCTGGCCCGTCTCCAAAGCTTGTTAATACTTTTTTAACCTCAGCTTTGATCGTGTCGTCATCAGCGTAGAGTACGCTTGGGTCAAGGTTACCTTGAAGCGCGACTTTACCTTTGGTTAGTTCTTTTGCTCTTGATAGATCAGTCGTCCAATCAACACCAAGCCCATCGCAGCCGGTGTCTGCCATGTCGCCCAACCATTGCCCACCGTTTTTAGTAAACAGAGTAACCGGGATGGTTTGTCCATCGTGTGTCCGCTTTAAGCCATCAACGATTTGTTGCATGTACTGCAGTGAAAATTCTTTGTATTTTTCATGCGATAAAACGCCGCCCCATGTATCAAACACCATCACGGCTTGCGCGCCGGCTTCTATTTGAGCGTTTAGATAACTGGTTACAGATTGCGCGGTTTTATCTAGCATCAGGTGCATAGATGTTGGATCGCTAAACATCATACCTTTTACTTTGCCAAAATCTTTCGTGCCGCCGCCTTCAACCATATAGCTTGCTAGTGTCCATGGGCTGCCGGAAAAACCGATTAACGGCACTTTGCCATCGAGTGTTTTACGAATTAAGCTAACTGCATTCATGACGTATTGCAGTTCATCATTTGGATCAGGAATGGGTAGGGCTTTTACGTCTGCTGCGCTTTTGATGGGATTGCTAAACTTAGGGCCTTCGCCTGCTTCAAAGTGCAAACCTAAGCCCATGGCATCGGGAATGGTTAGGATGTCTGAGAATAGAATCGCTGCATCTAGGTCAAAACGACGCAGCGGTTGCATTGTTACTTCGCAAGCTAGCTCTGCACTTCTGCAAAGGCTCATGAAGTCGCCAGCTTGTGCGCGTACTTCTTTATATTCAGGTAGGTATCGACCTGCTTGGCGCATAATCCAAACTGGTGTGCGATCAACGGGTTGCTTAAGTAAAGCGCGGATGAAGGTATCGTTTTTTAGGGGTGCGCTCATGTGTCTTTTTAGCTCTTCTTTGTCTAAGCCGTTTTCTTAACGTTGGCTTCTAGATATTCAACCATACCCATCGCTGCATTACGCCCTTCAAATACGGCGGTAACTACCAGGTCAGAGCCTCGCACCATATCGCCGCCAGCGAACACGCGCGCGTTGGTAGTTTGATGGGCATGCTTACCTTGTTCAGGTGCAATCACTCGGCCACGATCATCAGTTTCAACTCCAATGTCGTTTAGCCACTTTGCTGGGTTAGGCCTAAAACCAAATGCGATCAATACCGCATCGGCTTCTAAAAATTCTTCGGTGCCTTCAACGACTTGTGGCATACGGCGGCCACGTTCGTCTGGATCACCCAGTGCGGTTGTCACTACCCTCACACCAATCAGTTTGTTATCTGAATCCGCAACGAGTTCCACGGGTTGGCGATTCCATAAAAATTCGACGCCTTCTTCTTCGGCATTTTTGACTTCGCCGCGTGAACCAGGCATGTTTTCTCTATCACGACGGTAAGCGCAGCTAACTTTTGTAGCGCCTTGTCGTATTGCAGTGCGATTACAATCCATTGCCGTATCACCACCGCCGAGTACTACGACTTTTTTATCTTTAAGATCAATAAACGGGGTGTCGGCGTGCCAACCTTCTTGTTGGTTTACGTTAGAGATTAAATAAGGCAGTGCTTCGTGCACGCCTGGTAAGTCTTCACCGGGGAAGCCACCGCGCATTGAGGTGTAAGTACCCATGCCCAAAAATACAGCATCGTATTCTTCCAAAAGTTTATCCATGGTGATATCTGTGCCAACGTTTGTATCTAGCACGAATTTCACGCCCATCTCTTCTAGTATGGTGCGCCGGGTAGCGACTACGGATTTTTCTAGTTTGAATGGCGGTATGCCATAAGTCAGTAGGCCACCAATCTCTTTGTACTTATCAAAAACTACCGCCTCAACTCCATTGCGAGTGAGTACATCTGCGCAAGCTAAGCCTGCGGGGCCAGCACCAATAATCGCAACTTTGTGGCCAGTGGCAACAACTCTTGATAAGTCGGGGCGCCAGCCTTGTTTTAGGGCTTCATCGGTGATGTATTTTTCAATTGAGCCAATGGTGACGGCACCAAAGCCATCATTGAGTGTGCATGCGCCTTCACATAAACGATCTTGGGGGCAAACCCGGCCGCACATCTCAGGTAGTGAATTAGTTTGATGCGACATCTCGGCGGCTTCAAGTAGGTTGCCTTCGGAGATGAGTTTTAACCAATTCGGGATGTAGTTATGTACCGGGCACTTCCATTCGCAATACGGGTTTCCGCATTCAAGGCAACGTTCGGCTTGTTCGGCTACGGTTTCGGGTTCGTACTTTCCGTATATCTCATCAAAGTTGTAGATACGGATCGTTGCGTCGGTTTTGATTGGGTCCTGACGGGGTGAGTCGAGAAATTGAAAGTTTTTGTCGCTCATCGTTGCCAGTTATGTAGGTTGTGTTAGTTCTAGGTTGAGTTAGCCCGCGTTTAATCGGTCTTTTATTTGTTGGCTAACTTGAGACATATCAGCGCGGCCAGCAACGGCAGCTTTGACAATGCCCATGACTTTACCCATATCCTTAACGCTTGCAGCACCCGTGCTGGCTATTGCTCCATCAATGATGCTAGCAATTTCTGCATCATCCATCGCAGCAGGCATATAGGTTTGAATTAATTCTGACTCAGTGACTTCAACGGCAACTAAATCATCTCGGCCTGCATCTTTATATTGGCTGATTGATTCGCGGCGTTGCTTGAGCATTTTTTCGAGTATCGCAATCGTTTGCGGCTCGTCTAGTTCGATGCGTTCATCAACTTCTTTTTGTTTGATGGCAGCGGACATCAATCGCAATATTGCTAGGCGAGGCTTGTCGCCAGCTTTCATCGCTGTTTTGATGTCTTCGAGAATGCGTGTTCTGGTCTCGCTCATGTGCGAGCTAATCCTTACTGTTGCAGGCGACTGTGTGTCGCCGGTGTTGTTCGTACTAACATTGCCCGAGGCAATGCTTAGTACATGCGAACGCGGCGTGAAGTTTCTTTCGATACTTTCTTCTGGTGACGCTTTACAGCGGCAGCAGCTTTGCGCTTACGCTCTGCAGTCGGCTTCTCGTAGAATTCACGGCGACGTGTTTCTGTAAGGACACCGGCTTTCTCGCAAGAGCGCTTAAAACGGCGTAGCGCCATTTCAAAGGGCTCGTTTTCTTTAACTCGTACTGAAGGCAACTTGAATCTCCGACCAAAATTGTAAAAAGCTCCCTAGTATAGCGGGTTGGAACAGGTAAACTCAATCTACTATGATAATTCTTGGCATCGAATCTTCCTGTGATGAAACCGGATTAGCGGTATTTGATACCGATTTCACCGGTAATGGCTTGCGTGCCAACGTGCTTTTCAGCCAAATTGATCTGCATATCCCCTACGGTGGCGTGGTGCCGGAGCTGGCCTCAAGAGACCATGTTCGCAGGTTAATCCCACTTACAAAAGAGGTGTTGGAGCAGGCGGATTTATCTGTATCTGAGCTCGATGCTGTGGCCTATACCGCAGGCCCCGGGCTCTCTGGAGCCCTATTGAGTGGGGCTATGATGGCCAGATCGCTTGCCTGGGCGCTCGGTTGCCCAGCATTGGGCGTGCATCATATGGAAGCCCATTTGCTGGCACCATTACTCGAAGATGATCAACCCGAGTTTCCCTTTGTTTGTCTGTTAGTTTCAGGCGGTCACACGTTACTAGTTAGGGTGGACGGCGTTGGTGAGTACCAGTTGCTCGGGGAGTCAATAGATGACGCTGCTGGTGAGGCTTTTGACAAAACGGCAAAAATGTTAGGCCTGCCATACCCAGGTGGCCCAGAGCTATCAAAGCTGGCTCAGTCTGGTGATGCCTCGGCAATCAAGCTGCCGCGGCCCATGATGGATCGCCCGGGGTTGGATTTCAGCTTCAGTGGGCTCAAAACCGCCGCCATTACCCGATTGAGGGGGCATCAGGCCTCTGGCGAAGATAGCGCTCACTTTAAGGAGGATCTCGCCGCCTCGTTTGAAGCAGCGGTCGTGGATACTTTGCTAGGCAAGTGTGCCCGTGCGCTAAAGCAGGAAAACCTCAATAATTTGGTGATATCTGGCGGTGTCAGCGCCAATACTCGATTGCGTAGCCAAGCAGATGAGCTGTGCGCAAAACTGAACGGCCGCGCTTATTACCCGCGGCTGGCGTTTTGCACAGACAACGGCGCGATGATCGCTTTGGCGGGTGCCATGCGGTTGAAGCAAGGTGAGCAAAGTGGGTTGGATGTGATGGTTCGGCCTAGATGGCCTTTGGAAGAGTTGGGTAAGCCCTAGTCGTCGTCCTCGCAAGACTTGTCATCCCCGCCTCCGCGAGGATGACAGCAACCGCGAGAACAACACCTAAAAAACAGCCTTACTACCCAACACCAACTGCACGCTATCAATATCGTCCCGCTGATCAAACGGCACTGCCACATCAACATGCACCACTAACGCATTAGCATGCCGTGTGGATAAAAAGCGCAAGCCTACGCCGCCATTGCCTAACCAGTCGGACTGATCAGCGTCGTCTGAATTCCAAGCACGGCCGGCATCCACAAACGCAGCGGCGCCAATACGGATCAAGTTCCATGGATACCAGTTTAGATAAAAACGTTGCTCTGCAGAAAGCAGCACACGCCGGTTACCACTTTGCATCCGCAATGGGTAACCGCGCAATCCGTTATCACCGCCAGCTAAAAATTGATTTTCAGCAAAGAGATTGTCACCAATTGCCGCTTTTGCTGAGAGAAACAACGTGCGATTACTTGACTGAAACCAAAACCATTGCAGCCGTGGGCGTACGATCGTGTTAACGAACTCGTCGTCGATGCGAAATGTATCGAGTTGTGCCTTAAGCAGTCCGAGTGAGTTACCACGCTGCCATCCCTTGCGATACTGAGTGTGCAGAACCAGTGCATCAACACTGCTATCGAAGCTCTCACTGGCAATACCGATGCGAGTTTCAAAAAAGTGGCCAAGGGAAATATCCTCCACTTGTTCCATCATATAGAGGTTGCTTCGCTTAACGAAATGCGGTTGTTGAAATTGCCATGCAACATAAGGGTAAACAAAACGCCGTTTGGGAAATTCGAATTGAGCCTCAGGGTCGCTCACATCGATGAGATTGGTTTCATCAAAGCGTGCGCCTATCCAAAAGCGATTTAATTTTTTGGCTTGCAGGCCTTTGGAATAACCAAAATTGATATCAGCAAAGCGTGACTCCAAATCGAATATTGTCGTGATTTTCCGGTCAGTGTAGAGCGGTGAAAGTAGCTGCTTTCTGTCTACTGCAACACGCCAGGCGCGCTTACTGTCAAGTGAATAAAACGGTAACCTGAAGTCTGCTAGCTGTCGCTCGCCGTCTGTATTGTCTTGCCATTGCAGCGTTAGCTGTTGGCGGCTACCGAGTAAATGTTTGTCCTTGTAATTCAGTATGGTTTGATCGCGTTCTATGCCTTGTTCGTAAGAGAAAGCTAACTCTTTACCCCAGCCAAATAAATTGGCTTCCCGAATTTCAAAGCCAGCGCGGCTTTCACCTCCAGTTCGCTTGTATAAAATTTTTGGGATTAACGACCAAAGGTCGCGAGTGGTAACTTGAATATTTATAGCGTTGCCACACCGTTCAACTGCTGTGATATTGGCAGATTTTAAGTAGTCATTTTCGCGGAGCAGGCGCTCGCTTTCTGCGATGACAGAAAAATCAAATGCATCTCCTGATTTAAACAAAAGTTGTTGTTCGATGACTTTGGCACGCGTTTGTTTGTGAAAGCGATTTCCGAATCGATGAATAAACTTGGTTTCTCTGCTTAGATCAAATATATCGTTGGCGTTAACGGTGACTTTACCGATCGTTGTGTTTCCAACGTTAGCTTTCGTGGCATCAAACGGGGCGCATTCATCAATGGTGGTTTGTGCAGCCGCAATATTGCTGGTGGCGAGTAGTATTGTTGCGTAAGTGATTTGTTGTAGTGATGCTTTCATTATTAAGCTGGGTGTTACCAGTAAATGTTGTAAACCACTACGTTTTTTTCTTCTCACCAATTTTAGGTTCTGTGCCTGCCAAAATACGTTTTATATTTTCTCTATGGCTGTAAAAAACAAGTGCACCAATAACGATAAATGCCACGCTATAAACTGTCTCACCTGTTATCGCCAGAAAGACGGGAATCAAAGCAAAGGTGATTAACGCCGCCAGGGACGAAACACGAAACGTCAGGCTGCAAGCTAACCAAGCGAGTAGTGCTAGCAAGCCAGATGATGCGCTCACACCAAGTAATGCACCCAAAGCCGTTGCAACACCCTTGCCACCGCGGAAGTCGAAAAATACCGGGTACAAATGCCCTAAGAATGAAGCCAGCGCAACAAGCGCAACTGTTGGCGGGTGCTTAACCAATAGCCAAGTAATGACGACAGGTAAAAACCCTTTTAACGCGTCACCCAGTAAAGTGAGCCCCGCGGGGAATTTGCCGCCCATTCGCAGTACATTAGTAGCGCCAGGGTTGCCAGAGCCAGAATCGCGCGGATCGCCTAAGCCCATCATTTTGCAGACAATAACTGCAGTAGAAAGAGAGCCGATCAAGTACGCCAATGTGGCGGCGATAAGCGCGATGATGGTTCCGCTGAGTGTGATCACGATTAATGGCAAACTTAAGAGTTATGGTGGACACTATAGCATTGCGACTCTTTGTGCCGCTAACCAAATCAGGTAGTGATTATGGGGCTTAAAGTTATGCATAAAGGGCTGCCGGCGAAGCGTTTAGCCAATTCGTTTCGCCAAAATGTGAGGATGGTCTGCGACTAATTTCTCATTCGAAGCCATGCTCCCTAAAAACCACACTCATTATATCGATATCGCCAGTTTCTATATCTTTTGGCACAATAGGTGTTCTGAGTCAGTTTATTAGGTCGCAAGGTTGTACTGCACGATGATCGCTGAATCACACAATGGTACCAAGGTTTCAGTCATGCTGTTACGAGACAGGTGGTTGTTTCTGTGCGTGCCAATTTTGCTTTTCAATGCCTTGGTTTTTCTGGTTGATCAGATTTTTCTGAGGCATTACTTTGCACTTGTGAAGGCAGTGGCTGTGCGTGTGTTGTGGAGGCTAGGTGCCCGATCACTAGTTAATATTCCAGTCTTGCTGTTCCTTTGTGTTGCCACTACGGCGGGCGTCTATCTTGCTGATGGGCATTCGGCGTTCCCTAAAGCGTTAGTGTGGTTGATGATGGGCGCTGCCGTATTGCTGGGCATGATGGTGATAGCCTGTATTGAATACACTTCTGAAAATCGATATGGCGTTAGAGCCGATCTTGTTTTGGGTTTCACTCAGCTCACAGCCAAACCGCCTGAAGGTGTTGCCCCGGTTCCAAAAGGTTTACGGGTAGCTGAGCTATCTTGGGGGATATTTCTCGGTTCATTGATGGTGACCATATATGTGCTGTGCAATGTAGTGTTGTTAGTATTATCGACGCCATTTTCGCTACCGTTTTGGTTGGCAGTCAATGCACTAATTATGGTTTTGTTTTTAGTGGATTTCGTGGTAGTAGAGCACGTTGCCTCCCATTCACCAAAGGGTTTAGTTGTTACCTTGGAAAAACCAGGTCTGATGGCAAGGTCACTCTATTGCCTAGAGTGGGTCAGGCGCTTTATTGTTTGGCCGTTGTATTTCTGGCTTCCTAATGCTTACTATTTAACGCATACCCATCACCATCATGTAGAAAACAATGGGCCCGCGGACTGGCAATCGACACTTCGGTTTGATCAGAGCAGTTTAATGGACTTCACAAAGTCTCTGAGCGCCTTGCAGTTCTCCATGTTGTTTCCTCTCGATACGCTTCGATACTTTAAGGCGATGAATAAAAAGCGAATGCAGAAAATGCTGGTTCAAACATGTATACAAGGCTATGGGGTGATTTTATTGGCAATAATAATCGAGCCGTATCTGGCGATCGTGCCGATGCTGTTCTACTTTGGGCGCGGATGGGTTATTCACCAATTTATATTTGCCTGGCATGGTTTTCATGACGCACGCCAACCGTACGATGTCGTAGCGTCCAATAATGACGAGGCCCATTATGTGCACCACAAAAAACCGGGTTTGCATATCTTCTCGCCTGATATCTACTCAATAGTGGACGAGAATCGAGCTGATAAAACAAAACAGTTTCCTGTTCATATTGATAAAGCCAGCTACACGCTGGTGATGAACAACTGGCTGCTGATTCAGTCGTTGTTATGGCAGCGTAAATTTACGTTCATAAGAAACATCATAGAATGCGGTCACCTGAGCGATTCTCAGCTTTCTCAATTGGTTTGTGGCACACAACTACTCGCGCGCCGAGAAAAGTTAGCGAGCGTCGATCGTAGGTTGTCTGCCTACGCCGGGCGGTTGATTGAGTGGATGGCAAAGAAGACTGCGCCAGTACAGTATCAGCGCTTCATCACTCCGCGCTAGGTAATGTTGATATTGTTGATACGGCGGTACGAGCTATGACAGTTCCGTCTTAAAGCCCGACACCGAATACCGCGATCCAGGCAACAAGCAGCGACTGCTCAGGTCGGTGTGGCAATTCCTGATTAAATGGCATTGCTACCAACTCATCTTGTCTAAATAGGTAAACTAAGCCTAATTACGTTTACCGCCCAAGCCATGTCCTTAATACAGCCTGATTCCCCCGCTGCTGTTGCCAGAGTATTTCGGCGTCGTGCTGGTTCATTTTCTGAATATTCAGCGATTTTCCAGGCGGCATCTGAACGAATGCTTGAGCGGCTGCATGTCATGAAGCTGGAGCCTGAGACAATCTTGGATCTGGGCTGTCGAGATGGTTTTCAGGCGCAAGCTCTGGCAGAGCGGTTTCCGAATGCTCGGATCGTGGGGGTCGATTTTCATATCGGGAATACGGTCGAGACATCCGACGCTGCTCAAAAATCGAGCAAATTGTGGTGGAAGCCTTGGCAACGACCAAAACAGCTAGAGCTGATCTCAGCCGATCCTCACCAACTGCCTCTCGAGAGCGGACAATTTGACTTGGTTATTTCTAACCTATTGCTGCCTTGGTGCGCCGAACCGCAGCGCGTTTTCGATGAAGCCGTACGCGTTTTGAAACCGCAGGGTGCTTTTTTATTCACCAGCGCAGGCCCCGATACATTACAAGAGTACCGCCGTGCCTGGGAAACTATTGATACCTACGAGCACAGCTTCGGCTTAGTCGATATGCACGACATAGGCGACGCACTTTTGGCGGCTGGGCTCTCGGCACCGGTGCTCGATCGAGAAGTGATTAGTGTGGATTACCCTAATATAGCGGCATTACAGGCCGAATTGAGGGCTGTAGGTGCGGGGAATTTAGCCATTGGGCGGCGCAAAGGATTGATGAATAAACGGGTAACTGCGCGGCTGGACAATGCTGCAGAACCGACGGGCAAACGCTTCGTAACGACACTCGAGCTAGTGCATGGCCACGGATGGAAGGGTGACTTACCCACAGGCAAGCAAACGGATGAGGGTTACACGATTTCTCTTGATAGTTTTACGACCGCTTTGCGTAAGTAAATGCGATAATGCGCGCTGGCAAGTGTGTCGTTCACGCACTAAGCTGTAGAGTAGGTATTTTGGGCGAGGTGCTAGCAAGATGTTGGCAACGGTGTAGTAATGATCCAAATCCAACAACCACAGCTACAACACACTCGTTTGGTGGTGAAAGCTAACCAATCGATGAGCTGGCGGGCTAACTTAATGTTGGCTGCAAGTTTGGGTGTTGTCTGTATGGGCATTGCTATCGCGATGGCCTTTATGGGTTTTTGGATGATCATCCCATTTGCCGGTGCCGAAATAGTGTTTGTGTTGTTTTGTTTGCACGCCACGGTTCGCCGGTTAGGCCGGCAAGAAGTCATTACAATCCAGCCTCAGGCGATCCTATTGGAGTGGGGTTACCAGGAGCCGGAAGTCACGGTTAATTTGCCGCGGCAATGGAGCAAGCTTAATTACAGGTGCTCCGATAACGAATTTGAAACAGGCGATCTCAGTCTATCTGCGCACGGCAAGCGCTATCCACTGGGCAAGAGCTTGGGGCGTGAAGAAAAACGCACGCTGTACACCGAACTACGAGATCG
The DNA here is from genome assembly GCA_938028465.1 of uncultured Granulosicoccaceae bacterium. Taxonomy (GTDB): domain Bacteria; phylum Pseudomonadota; class Gammaproteobacteria; order Granulosicoccales; family Granulosicoccaceae; genus Granulosicoccus. The sequence continues at coordinate 43,408 of CALJAA010000091.1, forward strand.
TCTTTAGTAGAGGCACTCTTAGATGGTGTGACAACAGATACAGGTGGATGTTCATTAGAAGGCTTTTGTCTAGCTACTAATGAGAAGCCGCAAACAGTTTTAGTTTTTTTTTGGAGATCATCAGTATGCGTTCTGACGTAAGTCGTTGGATGCTCCTCGCCGTGTTTTTGCTTGCGCTGCCTTTTGGCGCATCGGCGGATTGGGGTGCGTTAAATATGCCAGTAGGCGTAACCGAAATCAGTAAAGAAGTTTATACGCTTCATATGCGTATTTTCTATATTTGCTGCATCATTGGTGCGCTTGTTTTTGCCGTGATGATTTACTCAATGTTTGCCCATCGCAAATCAAAAGGCGCAGTCGCTGCAGATTTTCATGAAAGCACAGCGGTTGAAATTGTCTGGACAATCGTGCCGCTCATTATTCTAATAGCCATGTCTATTCCAGCAGCCAAAGTATTGGTGAAAATGGAAGATTTCAGCGATTCAGATATGACGATTGGTGTAACTGGTTATCAGTGGCGCTGGCATTACTCATACCTAGATGAAGGTATCGAGTTTTACTCGCAACTGGATCGTGAGCACAACGCAGCACGTCAACAAGGTGCGGAAGTTGATCTTGAGCAATTTGGTGAAATCTATCTGCGTGAAGTAGACAACCCCTTGGTTGTTCCAGTTGGCAAGAAGATTCGTTTTCTACACACCGCAGCTGATGTCATCCATAGTTGGTGGGTGCCTGATTTATCCGTTAAGAAAGACGCGATCCCAGGTTTTATTAATGAAAATTGGGCGAAAATTGAAGAGCCAGGTACCTATCGCGGTAAATGTGCTGAGCTTTGTGGTCGTGATCACGGCTTTATGCCTATCGTTGTTATCGCGCTTGAGCAAGCCGATTATGACGAGTGGGTGCTCGATCAGCAAAACAAAGTAGCTGCAGCCACTATCGATGCTGATCGAGCGTGGGAGCATCAAGAGCTTGTCGCAACAGGCGAAGCGGTTTATCAATCTAACTGCATGAGCTGTCACCAAAAAGAAGGTCAAGGCATACCGGGTATGTTCCCAGCGATTGGCGGTAGCCACATTGCAACGGGCGATATCGATACACACATCGAAACTGTCCTTAATGGTGTAACTGAAACGGCTATGACCGGTTTTTCAGGCAAATTAAGTGATTCAGAATTGGCAGCCGTCATTACGTATCAACGTAATGCCTTTGGCAACGAAACAGGCGACACACTGCAACCCGCAGCGCTAAAAACATTTCGCCAAGGCCAGCAACAAACTTTGCTCACGCAACCGCAGCTTGTAACAGATACGGGAGTTAACTAATGAGTTATTCGGATAACACCCACGGTGATACGCACCACGGTGATCACGACGACCACGGCCCAGCACCGGGCTTAATGCGTTGGGTAACCACGACTAACCATAAAGATATCGGCACGCTTTATCTATGGTTCTCACTATTGATGTTTTTCATCGGTGGTGCAATGGCGTTGATCATTCGAGCTGAACTAGGTGCTCCAGGCATCCAGTTTGTTGATCCTATGTTCTTTAACTCAATGACAACCATGCACGCGATCGTCATGATCTTCGGTGTAGTCATGCCAGCGTTTGTCGGCCTGGCTAACTGGATGATTCCGATGATGATCGGCGCGCCTGATATGGCGTTACCACGGCTCAATAACTGGAGCTTCTGGATCATGCCTTTCGCATTCACCATTATGCTATCTACTTTGTTTATGGATAGTGGTGGCCCGGCAGGTGGTTGGACGCTTTATCCGCCACTAGTACTGCAGATGGGCGATAGCTTTGCTTACGTTATCTTTGCTATTCACTTTATGGGCATCTCGTCGGTAATGGGCTCGATCAATATCGTGGCGACTATCTTCAACATGCGTCCACCGGGCATGACACTTATGCATATGCCGATGTTCGTATGGACTTGGTTGATCACTGCATTTTTGCTTGTAGCTACCATTCCGGTATTTGCCGGCGCGGTAACCATGTTGCTTACTGATCGCTTTTTCGACACTAGCTTTTTTAGTGCAGCAGGTGGTGGTGATCCGGTTATGTTTCAACACATCTTCTGGTTCTTTGGACACCCTGAAGTGTATATCTTGATTCTGCCTGCGTTTGGCATCGTGTCTTCAATCATTCCAACGTTTGCACGCAAGCCGTTGTTTGGTTACGACTCAATGGTATATGCAACAGCCTCAATCGCGTTTCTATCGTTCATCGTTTGGGCTCACCACATGTTTACAACGGGTATGCCGCTGGCGGCCGAGTTGTTCTTTATGTTCTCGACGATGATGATCTCGGTACCCACCGGGGTAAAAGTCTTTAACTGGGTCTCTACTATGTGGCGCGGTTCAATGTCATTTGAAACACCAATGCTATTTGCTATCGGCTTTGTGATCATGTTTACGATTGGTGGTTTGTCTGGTTTGATGTTGGCTATTACGCCTGCTGATATTCAGTATCACGATACTTACTTTGTTGTTGCTCACTTTCACTACGTGCTAGTACCAGGTGCGATCTACTCACTAATGGCTGCTACCTACTACTGGATTCCAAAGTGGACAGGCAACATGTACGACGAGACGCTAGGCAAGTGGCACTTCTGGATCTCGACCATATTCGTAAACGTACTGTTCTTCCCAATGCACTTTGTTGGTTTGGCTGGTATGCCTCGTCGTATTCCAGATTACAGTCTGCAGTTTGCTGACTGGAACTTCGTTGCCACTATTGGTGCGTTCGGTTTTGGTTTCTCTCAGCTACTTTTTGTTTACATCATTGTTAAGTGTGTCAAAGGTGGCGAGAAGGCAACAGGCGAAGTATGGGAAGGTGCTCGAGGCCTAGAGTGGACGGTTGATTCACCTGCGCCGTACCACACCTTCGAGACAGCACCTGTTATCAATGAATCAACGTTAACTCGCTAATACAGTGTCTCAGAGTAATAGTAATAATCCAGCGGCTCCGGTTGATTCCGGGCCGTCGGCTGTACAAGCCACTGGCATGTCAAAGGCCAAGCGGCATCGTGTTGTTTGGGTGCTCGCCATTGTTGCGTTCAGTTTGTACTTTGGCAGCATTGCCTGGTTTTACGTCACGCGAGGCGCAGCATAGTGTCCACGAGCGCACAAAGCGGTTCTCATAAGGTCGTGGCAGGCAAAATGCTACTGCTAGCAGTGGGCATGTTTGGTTTTGGATATTTGATGGTGCCGATGTACGACATCATCTGTGAAATCACTGGGCTCAATGGCAAAACTGGGCGCGTCAGCGTTGCTGAAGCGGAGTCTCAAGCAGCTGCTGAGGATCGTTGGATAACAGTAGAATTTGTAGCAAACGTGAATAGTAGTGGTGCTTGGGAGTTCCGGCCTAACGTGAAAGAAATTCAGGTTAAGCCGGGCGAGCTTTATAAGGCCACGTACTTTGCGCAAAATTTATTATCGGTTGATGTAGTGGGTCAGGCAACACCCAGTGTTAGCCCATCTGCTGCTGCACCATACTTCAACAAGACAGAATGCTTTTGTTTTACACGGCAAGAATTTGAAGCAAACAGTATCAAAGACATGCCACTAACATTTATTATTGACCCAAAGATACCTCGCAATATTGACCGGGTCACCTTGTCGTATACATTCTTTAAGTCACCGGAGCAAAGCTAATGATCAAGCTAATCATCGCGCTCGGTGTAAACGTCTCAAATTTAGATATCAGGGTTAAACCATGAGTGCTGCTACTGGCGGGTATTACATACCCCACGAAGCGAAATGGCCAATCGTTGGCTCAATCGCATTGTTCATTTTGTTTATGGGTTTAGGCTCGTGGCTTAACGGCTCCGATGTCGGCAAGATGGTCTTCTTTGCTGGCGTTGCTTTGTTAGTTTTTATGATGTTTGGTTGGTTTGGTGTCGTTATTAAGGAAAGCGAGACAGGTACCTACAACCCACAGGTTGATCAATCATTTCGTTTGTGCATGATGTGGTTTATCTTCTCTGAAGTCATGTTCTTCGGTGCATTCTTTGGTGCGCTTTTTTATGCTCGAACGTTCTCCGGCCCGTGGCTAGGTGGTGAAGGCGGCGGCGGTGCGGATGTTACCAACGCCGTGTTGTGGCAAGGCTTCGACTACGTTTGGCCAAGTAATGGCCCAGAGGCTGTGGGTGGCAAATTCAAACCAATGGGTTGGTTCGGTTTACCGCTGATCAATACATTACTACTGTTAAGTTCTGGTTTCACTTGCACCATGGCTCACCATGCGATCAAAGATGGCCTGCGTAAAAAGATGGTTTGGTGGTTAGCAGCAACTTGCCTACTGGGTTTTACGTTCGTTGGTTTTCAGGCATTGGAATACTACGAAGCTTATGTTCACTACAACCTACAACTAGGCAGTGGTATCTACGGCTCCACATTCTTTATGCTTACAGGCTTCCACGGTTTTCACGTGACCATGGGTGCGGTTATCCTATTGGTAGTGATGTTCCGCGGTATGAAAGGACACTTCACTGCAGAGAATCACTTTGCATTTGAAGCAGCTGCTTGGTATTGGCATTTTGTCGATGTGGTCTGGCTCGGCCTGTTTGTCTTTGTCTACTTGTTTTAAGTTATTCATTCTCCGCCCAGTGCATCAGCGCTGGGCGGAACGCCGCTCGGCGTTATTCCTGTTGTCCCCAGCGAGTTTCTCTTAGTGCCTTCATTAAAATCTATTTGTGTTTACTGTGGTTCGAGCCCTGGCTCACGCCCTGACTATATCGATGCATGCAAACCACTTGGTTCCGATATGGCCAGCCGCGACATCACACTGGTTTACGGTGGTGCGCAGATAGGAGTGATGGGTGCTATCGCTGATAGCGTGCTGGCGGCGGGTGGCAAGGTGATTGGTGTGATCCCGCAATCGTTGGTTGAGCTAGAAATTGTTCACAATGGCTTGACCGAGTTGCATATTGTTGATGACATGCATCAACGCAAAGCCATGATGGCAGAGCTGAGTGATGGATTTATCGCGCTGCCTGGTGGCTTAGGCACGCTAGAAGAGCTTTTCGAGATGCTCACGTGGTCGCAACTTGGGTTTCACGGCAAGCCGATTGGTGCGCTAAATGTTGCGGGTTACTACAGCTCGTTACTGACGTTTCTGGATCAGGGTGTTACCGAAGGCTTTATGAAGCAAGCGCATCGTGAACTGTTACTCAGTGATACGGTAGCGTCGGAGTTAGTGGACCAGATGATTGCTTACGAGCCTAAGATAACGAGCAAACTACCAGGCGCTTAAGAGCGAAGTTAAGGTTTGCTTAGCGACGCAATTACGGGCATAAGTCAGCTAACCGTTTGATTCTTCCATTGTCGCTTCTGGAGTGACTGCTGGATAGATCGGATTTGGATTAAAGTCGACAACGCCAGTTGCTGCCGCAATCATTACCACGACGATTATCAATATTGACAAGCCAATACGTATTGATAGGGCGTTTACTGTGCGCTTGGTTTGGCCTTTGTCTTTTACGAGAAAAAACAAGCCTGAAAACAGGCTGATCACCACCATAAGCAGCAGTATCAGTACGATCATTTTGACTAGTAACATGGTCGTTAGAGTAACATTACTGCATGCAGATAGGTAATCGCCAATTTAAGCCTGACCCGATAGTAAGCCTGGTTTATCTTGTGGTTTTAGCGGCGCTTTTGGGCCTTGGTACATGGCAGTGGAACCGGGCCGGACAAAAGCAACAAATGATTGATTCAGCGGCCAGTGCGACGGAGCAAACCGCCGTATCGTTGCATGAATTCAGCACCGAAGAGCTAAATGGGTCGCCAGTTCAAATTACGGTAGCGGGTCGTTGGAAACCGCAGTGGCAATTCCTGTGGGATAACCGAGTTTACAAAGGGCAGGCAGGCTTTGAAGCCATATCGGTATTAATCAGCGATAATGGACAGGCTTTATTGGTTAACCGAGGTTGGGTGCCGCCGGGGCAATCGCGAAGTGATTTGCCGCTAGTTACTATGGATGCTGCAGTAGCTGATCAAGAGATTACATTGCAAGGATTATTAACTACTCCATCAAAAGGCTTGGTGGGTGGGTCGGCAATACATGATCAAACGACGTGGCCCATGTTGCTACAGTATTTTGATTACGAATTAATTGCAAAAGTGATTGGGCAACCGGTTATACCTGCTGTGTTACAGCTCAGTGCAGAGAGCCAGCATAGTTTAGGTGAACAGATGTATATCTCTAATTGGCAACCGGTAGCAGGCTTACCGCCAATTCGGCACATCGGTTATTCGGTGCAATGGTTTGCGATGGCGCTCATGTTAACGCTGTTATTTATTTTTTATAATATTAAGAAAACTAAAGATTAGATTTTTTAATAATGAAACTTCAATTTAATACTTGAATTACACAGAACTAAATAGAACTACATAACTGAATAAAATAATGATAGATCCCAACTCAACTAACAGTGCACCGCAACTAACCGACGCGGAGTTCGAGGCTCGTCGGGCCAGCGGCCGAAAGAAGCTCTTGTTGATATTTGGATTGTTTGCCGTACCGTTGTTACTGGCAACGTTATGGTTTCATGCAGTTCGTTTTAGTGGTGGCTCCTGGGGTAATACAGCAAAGGGTGAATTGATTACACCGGCGGTGCCGCTAGATGGCCTTGCCCTTACCGAAGATGGTCAACCGTTTGATATCGATGGGCTGCGCGGCAAGTGGACGATCCTTTATGTGCCCGACACTTTGGAATGTGGCCAAGACTGCGGTGAGCATCTAATGCTCATCCGCCAGCTACGGCTGGCGCTTAACCACCGCATGGAGAGAGTGCAACGTGTGGTGTTACTCAATCAGCCGGCAGTGCCAAAAGCGATGCAAGAGGCTCAATTAGGTCTGCGGGTAATAACGGGTAGTGAAGCCCAGCGAGAGGCGTTTCTGGGGCAGCTGAGCGCGCCTACAGAGGGTTTAGAGCCTGTGGCAAACCCTATCTACATTGTTGACCCATTTGGTAATCTTATGATGCGTTTTGGCCCGGAACAGCTACCTGATCAGGTACATAAAGACCTGAAACGGTTGTTAAAAGCGTCTCGCATCGGTTAGGCTTGGGCAACTGCATTAAGCAGCCCGCATACATACTATGAAAACTCTCAACCCAGCAAATCCCGCTACGTCATTTATTAATAATTGGCGTGCCTATCTAGAAATCACTAAACCCAAAGTAGTGCTGCTACTGGTGTTCACAGCCCTCGTGGGAATGGCACTCGCGGTACCGGGTTGGTTACCACTACAAGAAACCGTTTTTGGTTTACTGGGCATTGGCTTGGCGTCAGCTTCTGCAGCTGCGATCAATCACATTATTGATCAACGCACCGATGCGATAATGAAGCGCACAAAAAATCGGCCTATACCTCAAGGGCAACTAACGACTAAACAGTGCTTAATTTTTGCCATCACGATTGGTGTGATCGCTATGGTGATGTTGGTGGTGTTAGTTAACCCACTAACGGCCGTGCTAACAGGATTGTCGTTAATCGGTTATGCCATTGTTTATACCGTTTATCTGAAACGCGCCACCCCGCAAAACATTGTGATTGGTGGTGCTGCAGGTGCAATGCCACCACTATTGGGTTGGGTTGCTGTAACGGGTGAAGTTACAGCAGGTGCGCTGCTATTGTTTTTAATTGTATTTGTATGGACACCACCTCACTTTTGGGCCTTGGCCATACATCGTCGTGATGATTACGCCAAGGTGGATATACCCATGTTGCCGGTAACACATGGCATTGCGTTTACTAAAATTCAAATACTGCTCTATACGATCCTATTGCTGATCATCACACTCTTCCCCTATCTAATTGCGATGAGCGGATTGCTGTACCTTGCAGGTGCGGTGATTTTAGGTGCAATGTTTATGTATCACGTTATTCGTTTGTTTGATGATAACCGCCCACAACAACCCATGAAAACATTTGTGTTTTCGATTAACTATTTAATGTGGTTGTTTGGCGTGATGCTGGTTGATCACTACGTGCAGTTGTTATAGAAACTAACGTCATTCCCACATAGGTGGGAATTCATCGCATACTAAAACGCCTATCTAGCACATAGCAATCAATCCAAACGGCGGGTGTCCTTCCGCATCGCTGAGCCTTCATCCAGCATCCTGGCTATCGACTTCCAACGTTTTAGATTTCAGTGCCTGGTAAAACTACTGGTTCAGTGGTATCTCCTGGGTCCGATGCTACTGCAGGATCTGTTACCACCTCAGGGTTTGTTACTACCGCGGGTTGGATTACTTCAGTAACGGGCTCCTGTGCTTCGATAGGGTAGATGCCATTGCCAACATAGTAGTCACGTTGGTACGCACGGATGTAATCCACTTCAAATTGCAGTGGGTAGATATCGGCGGCCACATCAGGAGTGGGTGCCCAAGCACTGCCCGATACTAAGTACAACACGATGTTCATTTGTTGCCGGCCAACCTGTGGGCCCGACATGCGCTTTATTTCACGCCCGTCGATATACCAGATAACCAGTTGTGGCTCCCACAAAACGCCGTAGGTGTGAAAGTCGTCGCTATACAAATCGCCTTCAGGCTTTTCATAGGCCATGGTTGGCGCGGATCGAATCGATTCGTCCACGATGTCGTCGTAGTGATACGTTTGAAATGCATCTTCATCACCAAACGGGTTTTCACCTAGGTATTCAACAATATCGATTTCAGGTGCGTGGCGAAATAAACCTTCGCCTCGGTAGCGATGATATAGGTAGAAGCTAGAAAGCATGCCTGCTTCACCTCCGACTCTCATGCGACCTTCTACGTATCCGTATGTTATACCGAATAGATCGTGGCTAGATAGCGCACCGGATAGAAATGCGCAACGCTCGTTACCTGTAGGATCCTCTTCGCGGCAAACCGGTGGTAGTAGGGGCACAACGTCTTCAGGTGTTGGAATGGACTCAATAATGAGTGAGCTACCCGTGAGATTGAAGGGGTTGTAGTTGATTGCGGCTTCAGATTGCGTGCTAACGAAATACTGTTGTTCGCCGTTAATAATTCGGTTATCACCCCAAGTCAGTTGGGTATTCCACTTGGTGTCGTTAATTTCGTTACCATCGAATTCCTCGGCAAACACGATATCAAATTGATCCAAGAAGAAACTGGTATTCGATAGGTCAGTTGCTGAAGCGAACCGATCATCGCCATTGAGATAAAAATCACGATACAACGGCACAGGAGCGTTGCGTTCGAGGTGATAAGTGATTGTGATCGAATTGGACGGTGCCGATTCATTACCTTCATTATCTACTGCAGTAACGGTATAACTGAATACATCGCCAGGTTGGGGGTTAGTGTCAGCACAGTTATGTACGCGGTCAAAAAATCGCGTGTAGTTGCAATCGATAAAGCTGGTAGTACGCCAGAATTTATCAATCTCATCTTGCGTGCCTCCGTTGGCGTCAGTTTGATCTCGGCCCACTGTGTACACTGTGCCATCGCTACGATAAATGTTGTACGCAACCACTTCTCCATCATCTGCTGAAGGGGCCCAATTAATTTCTGCCCAATCATTAGAAACTAATTCAGTGCGTAAGTTAGTAGGTGCAGCTGGAGGGCCGCCTGGTGTTGGAGGCTCACCGTTAAGGCCGAGTTCAAGGTTGAATCCAAACGGATCAGATGATGGCGGCCCAGGAATAGGCTCTGCATTAAAATCAACTAATGGTGGAAGCCCGCCGAGATCATTAGCTGGGCTAATAATTCGTTCAGGGGAAGAGCGGCTGAAGTTACGTGCAACATCAAACGCTACGATCTGATAACTCACTGTATCGTTTGCTGGTACGTTGGTATCAGTAAAGTTGTTTGTTTGCACAGTGGTTAGATAACTGCGATCTCGATAAACGTTGTAGCCATCGACGCCGATGTTGTCACTAGGTACATTCCAAAACAAATCGATTTCATTAACTGATATAACAGTTGCAGTGATGATTGACACTACGGCTGGCGCTTCGGTGTCGTTTTCTGGTTCCTGTGGCTGAGGATCTGGTTGTGGGTTAGGTTCGGGATCAATCTGCGAGTTGGTGTCAGCAGCTGCGATCGCTGTAGATGATCGTGGTGAAAAATTGCGGGGATCATCGAAGGCCACTACATAATATTCATACTGCTCGCCTGCCGCCAACCCTGCATCCTCAAAGCGGTTGCTATTTACTGTAGAGAGGTATTGATTGTTGCGATAGATGTTGTAGCCAACGATTGCGACATCATCTGTGGCTGGTGTCCAAGTTAGATTAACGGTTGTATCCGATGTGCGCATGGCTTGGAGTTCGCTGGCGGCGGTGGGCACTGGCGCCACGTTTGGTTGTTCAGGTGTACTAGTTTGTATAGGAAGCGTGAATTCGGTAGAGCGAGCCGAAAAGCTACGAGTCTCTCCCTCGCCTGGCACATCAAACGCGACGACGTAATAAGTGTGAGTGAGTGAACGATCCACCATAAAGGAATGACTGGCACTCGACACAGTCGTTAAATAACGATCGTCTTGATACAGGTTGTACCCAGCCACACCGACATCATCAGTTGAGGCGGCCCAGGCTAGTGTCGTGTTGCCATTACTTGGCGTCTCAAATGGGGTGCCTGGCTGGGACGGAGCGGCAGCCCACAGCGTGATAGGCGACACCAGAAAAGAACCAATTAATATTAGCTGCGTACGGGTAAGTCCTGACCACGGAAAACGCTTGTTCATATATTTATCAATTAGTTAGAGAGATTGTAGAACGTAGTGTACCTACGTTTGTGAGCCGTGCCTCACTGTTGTGGTGGTAATTTTGGCAAAACAGGGCCTATTGGGCTGTTGTTTTATACTAATTTGTAAGGTTCATGAAACCTGCCGGAAAAGCCGGTTCCCGATAATGTATTTAGCGGTTAAGTGATGCTGGCGCGAATCAATCGATTTGGGCTCGAATATTAGCCAGGATGTAAAACTTACAGGGGCTAGCGCGGTCTCAATACTGCAGCCAACTAGGGAAAAACTATGCACATATTGTTGATCGAAGATGATCCTTCCACCGCAAGCTACGCCTCTAAAGGCCTAACCGAAGCCGGCCACGTTGTGGACGTGCTCGAAGATGGTAAAGAGGGAATGGTTCAAGCGATCCAAACTTCTTATGACGTCTTAGTCGTCGATCGTATGTTGCCTGGTATGGATGGCCTATCTATTGTCAAAGCCCTTCGAGTAGCAGGTAATAAAACCCCAGTATTATTTTTGACAGCGGTTTCAGGTGTTGATGATCGGGTTGAAGGTTTAGAAGCTGGCGCTGATGACTACCTAACCAAGCCCTTCGCTTTTTCAGAATTACTTGCGCGCATCAATGCGCTTTACCGGCGTCCTAGTGCTTCGGTTGAAGTAACACATCTGCGGGTGGGCGATTTAGAGCTAGATTTACTGGCTCGTATTGCTCGTCGCGGTGATCAAGAAATCGAATTACAACCACGTGAATTTACGCTACTTGAAGTGTTGATGCGTAATGAAGGTCGCGTGGTTAGCCGCACTATGCTGTTAGAGCAAGTGTGGGATTTTCACTTTGATCCTAAAACCAGCGTAGTGGAAACTCACGTTAGCCGGTTACGCAGCAAGATAGATAAACCCTTCGAAGTAAATTTATTGCACACTGTGCGTAACTTGGGTTACAGCATGCATACTCCGCGAGCTGCTTAAGCAAAACTAATGCGCTTTGAAATTCTCAAGAGTTCGCCGTTACGGCTAGGTATTGCTTTTTCGATTTTATATCTGGCGTGTTTCTCTATCGCGAGCGTTATTCACTATCGTACCCTTGAGAGTAAGTTTTTGTTGCGAATCGACGAGTCAATCGTTGAACGTTATGTCGCCATACGTGATGTTTACGAACAGCTCGGCCTCGACGCTGTTATTGCCGTGGCCGAGAAAAATAATGAACTACCTATGCAATACACCATGGGTTTTCACCTGGCTAGCTCTAGTGGGCAGCGTATAGTCGGTAACGTACCTACCTGCACAACCGATCCGGGCTGGTTAGAGATTCCTGGTGAAGAGCTTGGTTTAGATAGCGCTGAGTTATACCGTTTTTACACAGCCCATCTTGGCGATAACGTGTTATCACTGGGGCGCAGCCTCAAAGAGGTAGACGAGTTACGGGCAAGCACTTTAGCAAGCTTTACTCGCACCTTCCTCGTTTCAACAACGTTGGCAATTTTAGGTGCAATGCTTATGGCATTCCGCACTCATTGCCGTATCGACAGAATTAGTAAATCCATGGATAACGTTGCTGCTGGTAACTTGGATGCCCGCTTACCAATCGGCAGCACAGGTGATGACATCGATCAACTATCAATAAAAATGAATGATGCCCTTGATCGCTTGAAAGGCACCGTAGATGGAATGAAGCAGGTGAGTTCTGATATTGCCCATGATCTAAAAACACCGCTTAACCGTTTGTACATCAATCTTGAGGAAGCCGCACGTCGCCGATACGAAGCGGGTGACACTGATGAATCACTAGAGAAAGCATTGGACGAAGCAGAGAACATCAACTCGACGTTTGAAGCCTTATTGCGTATTGCTCAAATTGAAGCAGGCGCTCGTCGAGCACAATTTAAATCAATCGACATTTGTGCGCTAATGCATTCAGTGGCTGAAGTGTATGCGCCCGTGGTACAAGAAGAAGGGCAGACCCTCACCATAGATTCTTGCACTGCTCCCAGCGGTGTAACCATGATGGGCGATAAGGATTTGTTGATGCAGATGCTGGTCAACTTAATTGAAAATGCCATTAGGCATTGTGGCGACGGCACTAACGTTGTTTTATCTGCCAATCAGTCGGGTGAAGACATATTGATAAGTGTTGGCGATAATGGCCCGGGTATCCCAGAAGCTGATCGGGAAAAAATATTTCGCCGTTTGTATCGGGTCGAAGCTAGTCGTACAACACCAGGCACCGGCCTAGGGCTAAGCATGGTTAAGGCGATCAGTGATTTGCACTGTGGCAATATCGACGTTTGCGATAACAAGCCAGGTGTGCGGTTTGATTTACGTTTTAAGCAAGTAGGTGAATGCGCGTAGCCGTTAGTGCGTAAAACTCCTACTAGGGGTGATGGTTTGAGTGGTCATTAGGTTGGCTTTTTAGATAAGGCTTCCATCGAGCGTTTTATGTGGTCAGTACATTCTGTACAACGACAAAAGCTAATGCGTTACTCTAGTTTGTACAACCATTACTCAACTCTACTTGCAGGGCACTTCTTAAAATGAAAACGATCGGACTTCTTGGAGGTATGAGCTGGGAGAGTACTGAGCTCTACTATCGGCTCATTAATGAACAAATCAAAATGCAGTTGGGCGGATTGCATAGTGCCAAGATCGCCATGTTCAGTGTTGATTTTCAAGAGATAGAAGTGCTGCAGAGCGAAGGAAAGTGGGGCGAGGCTGGTGAGGTCTTGGCAAAGTCGGCTAAGCAGATTGAACGAGCAGGTGCAGACTTTCTACTGATCTGCACAAACACAATGCATAAAGTTGCGCCCCAAGTCCAGGCCGCTATTGATATCCCACTAATCCATCTTGCTGATGCAACGGCTGAGCGGATTGTTGCAAAAGGAATAAAAAATATCGGTTTGCTTGGTACTAATTTCACTATGGAGCAAGATTTCTATAAAGGGCGACTATTAGATCAATACGGCTTAAACGTCATTGTTCCCAATGACGTTGACCGACAAGCCGTCCATCGAATAATTTACGAAGAGTTATGCTTAGGTGAGATAAAAGACTCATCCCGCGAGCGGTATCTATGCATCATGGATAAGATGGTTGATGACGGTGCAGAGGCCATTATCGAAGGCTGTACCGAAATAACCTTACTCGTTCAGCAAAAGCACACCGAAATTTTACTATTTGATACTACGGCTATTCACGCTGAGGCTGCTGCTTTGTACGCTCTTAGTTAGGTGGGTGTTGTTGGTATTTTTAGGGGGCTGCTATTGGCTGTGGATTCAAGAAATTAATGAGACGCTACTAGGCAATCTGGCTGCTATTGAAGATCTCAACTAAATTAAGCAAAGCGGACAAAAATAACGAGTTGATCGCTGCCGCTTACGGCCCAAACTCGACGTACAATGTCATACCCAGTGGGGCACTTACGTCCCGCGAAGGCGGGGATCCATCTCAAACTTTGCAGCCGCGTTGTGATCTAGCAGTATTTGAAATAGATTCCCGCCTACGCGGGAATGATTGGAGTTGGGGGTAAAGCGGAAGTGCGGGCTTCGATGAAATCGTACACTGCCTGAGACATCTAGTATCGGCTTTTACTGTTTAGGACTTATCGATGCTGATCTATAAGAATTTGATTTCCGTCCGGATCAGTTAAGCTTATGTTGGCTGGGCCTGTGGTTGTTTTATCTGCTTCGCTGTTCAGAGTAATTCCCTGCTCAATTAGTTTCTGTTGTATTTCGCGTACGTCAATAAACGAATCGAGGTTGTTGCCATTTTGATCCCAACCTGGGTTGAAGGTTAATATATTATTTTCGAACATACCCTGAAACAAACCTATGACGTGGTCACCGTTCCTTAACATGAGCCAATTGTGTTCGGCATCGCCTCCGAATTCTTCGAAACCTAGTTTTTTATAAAAAGTGGCTGATGTGTTTAGATCTTTTACGGCAAGACTTATTGAAAACGATCCAAGCTTCATTGCTATTTTTTAAATTCTTTTGGGTTATAAAGAATCGCCCAACCTGCCTCCTTTTTCAAGTAAATATTTGATTGCTTTTTTATCTCTATAGTAAGTTGCCCAATCTAAGGGCATTCTTCCCTCGTGGTCTTTGGCATTGATATCAGCACCTTTATTGAGCAGCATATCGAGAATTTCGGGGTTGCGTTTGGCCGTAGCCAAGTGTATCGGTTGAAGTTTATCTGCGTTGACTGTGATGTCGACATTTTGGGATAGTAAGAAGGCTACGATTTCTATGTAATTTCTCTCAGAAGCCTTTGGCAGAGCGTTTTCACCTTGGTTGTTCTTGACTTCGAGATCGGCTCCTTTTGATGTTAAATACTTTTTTTTCTCTACTAATATGTTTACCGCCTTTGATAACTAATTGACTAACAACTCATACTAAAAATCGTGTGGCAATGGTTTCAGCAAGCGAATTTTTCCGTCCCTGACCTCGGTAAAGCCGCCCTTATCTAGCTCGCTTAAAACTTTACCAACCATCTCTCGAGATGAGCCAATCATTTTTGAAAATGCATCTTGTGAATACTTTCTACTTAGTACACGTATACCGTCTTGCTCTTCAGATAGTTCGATGAGTTTCAAGGCCAGGCGTTGGTAAACATTTTTTAAAGCAAGCGTTCGTAAATCGTCAGTTGCTTTTCGTAAACGTTGGGTAACGATGCGAATCAAGCCAAATGCAATATCAGGATTGTGAGCAATACATTCATAGAAGAGTGATTTGGATATCACCAATACCTCGGTTTCTTCTAACGCTACAACTGACGCTGTGCGGGGCGCGTCATCAAGTAACGAGATCTCGCCAACGTAGCTTCCAGGCCCTTCTATAAAGAGTGTCATCTCGCCACCCTGTTCGTCGCTAACGTATATCTTGATAGAGCCGGACAATATAATGTAAAGACTTTCGCCCGTTTCTCCCTCAGACATCAGTATGGTGTTTTTACGAAATTTGAGGGTGCGGGATTGTTCACCTAACAGTGATAGAGATTGATCATCCAAACCTGCAAATAAATCGATATTCCTAAGGATA
>CALJAA010000092.1 GCA_938028465.1 uncultured Granulosicoccaceae bacterium
TGTTCCATCCAACACGCCTGTATCGATTGGCGAGGTTATGCCTGTCGCGCTACAAATTCAGGCGTGTAACGACACAGTCTGCCTCGCCCCGGAGACTATTGTGTTGCATTTGTCAGCAGTGAAATCAGTCAATCTTTAGCGAGTCTTTTAATGACTGAATTGAGTGCACTAGCGTGACCGCTGAATATAAGTATTTTCGATATACATTGGCCATAGGCATGCTTGTGATGACTGTGCTGGCACTGATTGCCACCGCGCCAACACTGGCAGCAAAGCTGAGCTTTGGCGCAAAAGCTAATAAGCCCTTGGCAGTTGATGAGGCGTATGTCGCCTCGGTGCTAGCAGAGGATCGTAATACCTTAACTGTGGCGTTCGATATCGCTGATGGGTATTACTTATATCGAGACAAAACGCGAATCACCTCGCATGACGTAACCGTGAGTACGCCTGTTTTTCCAAAAGCCACCATGATAAATGATGAGTTTTTTGGTGATATGGCCACTTACAGAGATAGGGTTGAGATTGGGGTGCCTATCGAGGTGAGTAATGCAACAAACAACGTTGAGCTAAACGTTAAGTTTCAAGGGTGCGCGGACATTGGCCTGTGCTACCCACCCACCACCTATCAATTGCAAGTTGAATTACCAGATGCACCTGAACCGAAAAGTGGCGCACTAGCGCAGGTTATATCCAATGGTTCGCGCACCAGCGCGATTACATCGGATCCGCTGCCGCAATCTAATGTTGTCAGCAGGGTTAGGCCAAAGCTTGATCTGCTTGGCCTGCAAAGTGAAGCACCGATTTTACCGCCGGAGCATGCATTTATACCCAGCGCAACCGTGGATGGTAGCGTTATCACAGTCAATTGGATGATTGAACCGGACTATTATCTGTACAAAGATAAATTGAAATTCAGTCTTGCTGAGGATGCAGCGTCAGTTGTCGGTGTTGAGTACAGTGAATCTGTCATGCAAACCGATGAGTTTTTCGGAGACGTGCTGGTTTTTCGTCATGAAGCAACTGCAACGATTAGCACTGCTAACCAAAAAAAGGGTAATGCAACGCTAGAGATTGGTTATCAGGGTTGCGCTGATGTCGGAGTCTGTTTTCCACCTAAGGTTGCGACCTTACCGGTTACATTTGCAAGCTCAGCAGATCCCGCCATTGAGCTAGCTAGTATGGGTGGCACTGCTGTAACGGGCCAAACTGGCAAGGTAGAAACGACGCCAGTATCTGCTCAAGTTCCACAATCGGAACAAAATCGAATTAGAGATAAATTGTCTACTAGCAGTTTGTGGATAAACGCAGCCTCTTTTTTCGTGCTTGGTTTATTGCTGTCTTTTACACCATGTGTCTTTCCGATGATCCCGATTTTGTCCAGCTTGATACTGGGGCAAGGCAAATCTATCTCCACGGGTAAAGCCTTTGGTTTATCACTTACCTACGTGCTTGCGATGGCGATTACCTACACGCTGGTGGGTGTTTTTATCGGTTTATCCGGATACAACTTACAAGCGTGGTTTCAAAACCCGTGGATCTTATCTGCGTTTGCATTGATCTTTGTGCTGCTGTCGTTGTCGATGTTTGGTTTTTATGAAATCCAAATGCCGACCGCCATCCAGAGCAAACTGAATAGTTGGTCAAATAAACAAGAGGGTGGTAAATGGATAAGCGTTGGCACGATGGGTGTGCTTTCAGCACTTATTGTGGGCCCATGTGTAACGGCACCACTCGTGGGTGCTCTGATTTATATTGCGGAAACAGGAGATGCCACGGTGGGCGGTGTGGCGCTTTTTTCTATGAGCATGGGTATGGGCTTGCCGTTGCTGATCATTGGCACATCGGCAGGTAAATGGATGCCTAAAGCTGGTGCGTGGATGGACATCACTAAAGTGGTGTTTGGTTTAGCGATGTTAGCCATGGCTATATGGATGTTGTCACGCTTCCTCCCTGGCAATGTGATTGTGGTGTTTTCCGCCATGCTAGCTATTTTTGGTGGTGTATACCTGGCAACAACCACACGTTTTGGTAGCACGATAAGTTGGTTTAACCGTAGTATTGGTTTGGTTATTTTGCTCTACGGTGTTGCATTGATGATGGGGATGTTATCGGGTAATAGCAGCCTTATTACGCCGCTCGCCAGTATGGGGGGTGGTGCAGCTACCCAAAAACACGAACTGGAATTTGAGCGTATCAAAAACGAATCTGATCTCGATAGAGTGTTGGGTGAAGCGGCAGCGACTGGGCAATTTGTGTTGCTTGATTATTACGCTGATTGGTGTGTCAGTTGTAAAGAGATGGAAGCCTACACGTTTACCGACCCTGAGGTTCAACGCAGTTTAGAAGAAGTGCGGGTGATACAGGTTGATGTGACCAAGAATGACGCTGAAGATCAAGCTATGCTAAAGCGTTTTGGACTGTTTGGGCCACCGGCTATTCTGTTTTTTGAACCGAGCGCTGGCGAGGTGTCGAATGCGCGTGTTGTGGGTTATATGAAAGCAGCCAAATTCAATGCCCACCTTAATACAATTTTTAATAGTAAAAGCTGATTGAATAACTAAAAGAGCAGCTTGCTTAAGCGAACTTTTAAATCATGGTTAAAGTAATTGTTGTCACCATCCTTTCCATCGTAGCCGTGTTGGTAGTGGGTTATGTGTTTGTAATGGGCAACGGAAAACCAATAGGCACTGATATATCGGTTATAGGTCAGGGTAGGCCGGCAATTGTATTGGCCTATGAAAACTATTCACCCATTGGTGGAGATGCGCTTTCTCTTTTACGCAACGTTAGAGAGCGATTTGACTCACGGCTCGATTTTATCGTCGCAGATTTAGGGACTCCACAGGGTAGTGATTTTGCTAAACGTTATCAGTTGACGGATGGCGTGGCAGTGTTTCTCAAACCCGATGGGCAAGCGCTTCAAGTTACCCGAATTCCATCACAAGAGAGTGAGCTAGGCCTCATGCTTGAAGCAATGCTAGCTGCTGCACAATAAACCTTCCGCATTTTCTATATAAATTCCCATTGGCAATTTCTTGCTTCTTAACTCCTCCATGATTATTTTCTTTGGGCCACTTACTACTTTGTAGATTTCGACTTCAGTATGAGTGAGCAAATGCTCAATGGTTCGTAGGCCACGAGTATGCAGTTCGTTGTAAACGGGCTCACTTAAGCCGAGATTGGATAATGGCTCTTTAAGTCGTGCTAACCAGTATGCGTTGTCGTGTGTCTCGGCCATGGGGGGGCCTTCAAAGCTTATCCTTGGCTCGATGCCCAAGGAGGATCATTTTTCCAAAACTGCTTATTGGTATTAGGCCCACAAGTGCCAACCCAAGGGTCGGCTAGTTCGTAGAAGCCGGTATCCCATACTTCAAAATGCAAGTGTGGGGCGGTACTGCGGCCAGCACTGGCAGCTTCTGCGATCTTGTCTCCTGCTGAAACGATATCACCGGGGGACACCACTATCGAATTGGTTTTTAGATGGTCGTATCGGGTAGCGTGTACATCAGGGTTATCGGGGTGTTCGATGACCACTACGTTGCCACCATCAAAGCAGTAAAAGCAACCAAAGGATCCATTGCTGCATTCAATTTCTGGCGTGCAAACGCGTGTGCCATTGCTTTGTCCGGGTACAAACCAATCGTCACTGGGCACCTGACAATCTGGGTGACCGGATGGGCATTGGTCAAATTTTCCATCAAACACCCAACGCACAGTGCCAGCCGACGCCGCCAACACGGCTGTTCCGTCTAGCATCGCTTGTTCTGTGATAACGATATCTGTCCCTTGATGGCCAACATAACCTGGCAAGTTGCAATCGTGAGCTACTCCATCAATGTTTATGTCGGGATAACCAATTCTGGCTAGGCATTTACCATCGCCCGGTACGCAGTCGATTGGCCACTCTAGTAAAGAGCTCTGAACATTAGGTGTTCCACCCATATTGGCATCGATGCCACTGCTGTTGTCATCGCTGCCGCTACTGCCGCAAGCCGAGAGGATGGACAAGATGATCGTCAGTAGAGTGAGCTTTATTGCAGTCATGGGATTCTCTCTGTAACGCGCTTGGCAAGCCATCGGGGCGTGAAGATTCATTATAGGGTTTTCTGTGATGTATTTTCTGCTTACGTATAAACCAATCAATTAGCATTACAAGCGCAAAGCCTAATGGTAGTAGGTACACACCTTTTAATTTAGCAAGGCTCGTCGCCTAGCAAAACTACAATGCACAAAGATTGCCATGACATAGCAGGCGACAACGAGTGCAATCATCGCTGAGTTACCACCGTAGTTGTACAGAAAGAGTAACAAGGGTGTGCCGCAAAGGTTACCAATATTGCCAGCCTGTGCAAGTGCACCGTAAGCTAATGCTTGTTTGGAAGGTGCAGCGTTTAGTTGGGGAATAGCAGCAAAGCTTGCACCTTGTATTAACCCCATCGCTGAGAACAACAAAATGCAAAGGAGTGCTTCGTTAGGTTTAACCAGAAATACCAGAGCACAAGCGATCGCTGCGACAAAGCCGGTATTGACGACCTGAACTGCCTTATAGCGTGCGAGTAAAATAACACCTATTGTCATCGACGAAATAATGCTAGCTAGTGGCATGGCAGCTGCGACGAAAGCGCGTTGATCGTCTGCCATAAGGCCGGGCAATATTGCCAGTAAAGCTACAAACGTAATGGTGTAGAACAACCAGCCGGAAGCGGGCGCCGCAACGTGGGGTGAACTCCACGCTTGTTTGTGCTGATCATATAAGCCCTTTAATGAAAATGGCTCTGGCTTCAATGTATTGCTGCTCGATACTGCTTCTTGTTTTGGAATGATCAATAAAACCAGAATTGTGGTTACGCATAACATGAGGGCATGAGCAAAAAACAAGGCGTGTATTCCTCGTGATGCTACAAACGGTAAGCCAAGCCATGCGGTTAACGCAAAGGAGACGCCAAAAAAAGTTCCCCACAATGTCATTGCCGAGGCGCGCAAGCGATCACTGCTATACAGAGACATAAGGGTGGGAGCTGCGACAACAATAGCTAAGTGAGTTGCGCCCTCTAAGATGCGTGTTGCGAGCAACAAGCTCAGTGGAAGATCGAAGGACTGAAGAAGGGATAGCAAGCTACCGATTACTAGGCCGGTGATTAGCACGTTACGGGCGCCGATTTTCCCCACCAAAATGCCAGCAACTAACCCGAGTAGTGCGCCAACCAAACTGATCAGGGTAATTAAAAAACCCGTGGCGATAGTGGCGTTAGGATAAAGCTGCTGAAGCTCTGGGAGAAAGAGCCCCATTTTGGCAAACTGAGCAGCCGCACAAAGCCCAGCGACCCAAAGGACTAGGATGATGCCGATAGATGAATAGCTTCTCATACTGCATAGTGACGTATTGAGCATAGGTATGCCGCATGAAAATAGCGCGAGCACTCAAGGAAGGGGGCATTAAGGCTAGCGATAACCACTGAGGCTGGGCGTGAATCGGAAAAACACCTCCGCGGGGGCATTTTTTCAGAATGAGCTAACGATTCGGCATTTAATTAAGTATCACTTACACAAATATAAAATATTGCTCGACATCTGTAAGATATACTTTTAACACCAGAATCGCTAAGCTTTCTTAAAGTAGGTACGTACCTTTCTATGTCGTCCGATGTTATTCAAGTAGCCATTCAACGTGGTTCATCCGAGGCCTCTCATAATGAGATGTTTGAGGTGCCGGCGTTCGATAGCCAAACGGTTCTCGATGTGGTGTCGTGGGTGCAGCAAAATACGGATCCCACTTTGAGTTATCGCTTTGCTTGTCGTGTGGGCATGTGCGGTAGTTGCGCGATGATGGTGAATGGGGTGCCACGTTGGACTTGTCGTACGCATATTTCAAAAGTACTCGTTGATAACAAAGTTGAGATCGCACCGTTACGTAACTTGCCGGTGATTAAAGACTTGGTTGTGGATATGGACCCGTTCTTTGATAAGTGGGTTGAAGCCGAAGGCGTCCATCACGGTACGCTAACTCGTGATGATCCGATTGCACCAATAGATGATACGACGGCTAAACGAGTTGAAGCGAATGCCGGTATTGAATGTATTAATTGCTCGGTGTGTTATGCAGCGTGCGATACGGTGACGGCAAACAGCGAATACTTAGGGCCGGCAGCTTTGCAGCGTGCTTGGACTTTATTAAACGATGCCAAGGATGAAGGGCGTACCGCTATTCTTGATGCGGTATCGGGTAAGGGTGGTTGCCATAACTGTCACTCGATGGGTTCATGCACAACCTATTGCCCGAATGAGCTTGACCCCATGTCAGCCATCGCTGGCCTTAAACGCGAAACCGCCAAGCGCTTTTTTGGAAGGGGCGGCTGATGTTGGATACGCGGCTTTATATGGCTCAACGCATAACGGCGATACTGATGGCACCGTTGGTGTTGGGGCATCTTGCGGTGATGATTTACGCGGTACAAGGTGGGCTCAGTACTGCTGAAATTTTAGGGCGCACGCAAGGCTCGATTCTTTGGTTTATGTTTTATGGCACGTTTGTGGTGGCGGTAGCCATTCATGGTGCGATTGGTGTGCGTACAGTCATTTATGAGTGGGCTGGTGTTAAAGGCACGGCCTTAACCATTTTCACCCTAGTGATTGGTTTGGGTTTGTTTGTGTTGGGTGCACGTGCGGTATGGGCGGTGACATTCGCATGAGTCGATTTGCACATATCAAAGGGCGTGCACATCCTTTATGGATTGCCTACATTCTGCATCGCATTTCGGGTTTAGCCTTAGCGCTTTTTTTGCCGCTGCACTTTTGGGTGTTAGCAATGGCAATGACTGATCCTTCCAAACTGGATGCATTTCTTGGCATGACCGAATCCGTCGTCGTTAAAGTGGCCGAATTTGGTTTGGTGTTTTTATTAGCGGTGCATATGTTTGGTGGGCTGCGCTTAATGGCCATGGAATGGCTACCTTGGTCGCCTCCTCAAAAAACCTTAGCGGCAACCGCAGCGGCGGCTTCGTTTCTCATTGCCACGCTATTCTTTTTAAAGGCGGTGTGATTGATGAAAATATCTGATATCGAACGCATTGATACCGACATCCTCATTCTTGGCTCGGGTGGTGCTGGCTTGTTTGCCGCACTTCACGCAAAGCAAACTGCTCCTGCAGGCACCAAGATCACGATTGCTGTTAAAGGTTTAATAGGAAAGTGTGGCTGCACGCGAATGGTTCAAGGCGGATACAACGTAGCGCTAGGTGGCGGCGATACAGTCGAGCGTCACTTTATGGATACTATCGAAGGCGGTAAGTGGTTACCC
>CALJAA010000093.1 GCA_938028465.1 uncultured Granulosicoccaceae bacterium
GCGATGACCAACGCAAGCGCCTAGCTGAAATAGCCGATAAGTGCCCGGTGCATAAAACCTTAACTGGGCATCTTGATATTCGTACTAGTGTGAAGGGTTAGTAGGTCATCGCTTGTCATCCTCGCGATTTTTGTCATCCCAGCGATTTTTGTCATCCCCGCGTAGGCGGGGATCCACGTCCGGTACTAACTGGTACTTTATTCAAATATGGATCCCCGCCTGCGCGGGGATGACAACGGATGACAAGCGTTACCCGTACAACCGCTCTTCCAAAGATCGCCCCTTAGCCAAGTGACGATACGACCATCCACGGGCAGCTAACATAGCCAACAAACTTTGATCAACTGCACCATCTTCGTTGCACTCAATCAAATAATCACCCTGCGTTTGTCGTTGTACCTTTACAACACCGGGTAGCGCTAAGCACGCCTCAACAAACAGTTGCTCATCAACTGATTGCATACGGATGGTTAAATAGTCAACATCATCCGATGCATCAATAGGCCCCATATGTACCAGCTTGCCTTTTTCTAAATAAACCACTGACGTACACAATTTTTCAAGCTCATCTAAATTATGAGAGCTAATAATAAAAGTGGCATTGCTTGCCTGCTCACGAATTAAATCACGGATGATTTTTACATTTGGCGGATCGATACCGGCTGTTGGCTCATCTAGCAAGATGAGCTCCGGGCTACCCAATAATGCTTGGGCTAACGCAACGCGTTTACGCATACCGTGACTCAGCGATTCTGATTTATCGTTAATAACCTCGGGAAGCTTTACCACATCCAACACTCGCGCAACTTCTCTACGCGCAGCCCCCGAAGACATCCCTTGCAGCTGAGCATAAAACGTTAATTGCCTACCTACTGAGAGTGCTGGATCAAAGCGTGCATCCTGCGGCAGGGCTGACATACGCCCACTCAAGGCTTGGCTGCCTGGTGTATGCCCAAGTACGTTTACAGCACCTCCAGATGATCGAATAAAGCCACATATCAAGCTTAAAAAGGTTGTTTTACCCGCACCATTCGGCCCAACAAGCGCAACGGGTTCGCCCGCTTCTATTTTGATATCGAGACTATCTAATGCTTTTGTACTGCCATAGTGCTTAGATAGATTACTGCTTTCAATGATACTCACAGGTCACACCTCTGCATGGCAAACCAGCCCAGTGTGAGCAATACACCTGTTTGCATTAAAGGAATAATGGCGAGTTGCATAGTTTGCCAACCCGACAGTTTGATCAACATGGAAACTTGCGACCCGGGCAACAACCAGTTCAAAAATTCTATCTCACCAAAGTTTGATTGCACTACCCCGACAACTATCAATACAAGAATCCAAGCGATGATTGCAAACAGGATGGCCTGTATTGCAGATTTAGCCAACACCGACACGAGAGACATCAATGCAATGTAGGGCAGTAACACAACAAACACATTGCTCATAACAATCGGCACTGAGCCGAACACACTACTGAGTTGGTCCGGTGAGAGCCACGCAACTAACGCAAGCACCGCAACAAGGGTAACAGCAACTAATAAAAATTGAATAAATGCTTGACCTAAAAATCGGCCAAAGAATACTGTCGTACGGCTTGTTCGCAAAGTGATGTAGCGAAGCGTGCCTCTGAATTTGTCTGAAGCAATTTGATCTGCTGCAATCACCACACAAAAAAACGGCAATAGGTACAAGCTCAAAACCCAATAAAGCGATATCTCGGCACTAGGCCAAGCAGTAATTGCATCCAAATCAAAGTGTCGCAATATTGCACCCGCTAATGATGCCGAGTCACTTGAATTAATCAAATTGGCAGCGGGGTAAATTACAAAGCGAATAATCATCGACCAAATTAATAACAGCGTGATCGTAGCGATCCACCCTCGCCTAGTGCCAAAGAGCCTAAATAGCTCCAAACGTGCAATTGTCAGTACAGCCACGGCAACCTCTAATTATTGATCAATGCTCCAATAATAGAGGTTTTACCCATAAAAGCTCTACTGGTTCAAGGTATTAATCCAATCTGCAAAAAATCCAATACAGGACGTACCAGAAGTGTGAGAACCCCTGCAGTCACCAAGAAGGGCTTCGATTAGCATGCAGCTTGGAGGATAAATCATGTTATACCGAATACTACCGCTCTTGATGTTTGTTCCATTTAGCGCTCAAGCCATCGAATGCGAAAGCATATCGCCGCTCAAGGTAACGATGGGTGATGCGTACTACGACTTGGATAACAATTTTAGCGGAGAGCCTGTTTCGAAAAAACATCCACTCCAACAGGCGATTAATGCGCTGGGGTCGGTTCAATTTAGGTCTGGCCAAGCAACCAATACCATTTGTAGAAGTATCGATGGCGTAATTACTCCTGAAACTCGAACATACAAACTACAAGAAGCCAGCAGCCGATTCACAAACAATGGTGAACTCGATCTAAGCGTTTGGCTCCATGATGTTGAAGGACGTGATCTAAAACGACAAATCATGACACTCCCATTATCCATGGCTTGGGAGCCAGGCAGAACTAAAAACGAATGGCTGCTAAGCCAACGTTTTAGACGGCTTGGCGCATCGTTGGTAGAGAAAGACTTTACCCTTACTGTGTTGGACAACGGTATCGGTATTACTCAAATCACTTACACCAATGGGTATTTCGCGGAAGAATCTAACTGGACCTTGTTAAAACGCTAGTGCCGTTCAGACTATGGAAACTCAATATCCAACGAGCTACCGAAACGCATTGAGCAAATCGCTTTTGCGCGCCGCGGTCATTCTGATCACTAGCCTCGCGAGTTTTGTAGCGCAAGCTAACTCCGGCAGTTCTGCATCAATCGACGTCAGCATCACCAAACTACCGCCACTAACCGTTAATGCTTTTACATGCGACCAAGGTGTTTGCGCTTCTATAAATGCAAGTGGCAAAATAAAGGATGTTGTTTGTGATACCAGACTTGATCAACTACCAGCTTGCATGTTTTCACCAGAATAGCTACACACAGCGAAAACGTCACGAGCGACATAACTGTCGCGTTTCTGTGCTTTGCTTGTTACATAAAGCCTTATCTGTGTATTTCACCACATACCTTTATTGCTGTAACCGTCTACCGGCAACTTAAGTGCTATTCCTAAATAGCTGCCAAAACGGATGTACAGGTAGCGGAAGATGCAAGGATAGAATTCGGCCAGGGAGGGCCCTCTTGCAACAGGTGCACACCTGCCACAGGCAAACTACTTGTAAGCAACCACCAGCTCCATCTTCATTTCAGCATACATATTGTTTGCTAAGTCTTGGTGCCGTTTCGACCGTTCTTTGGCTAACTCTACACCCGGCTTATCCTCTTTTTGTTTAGTGCCTGCAATGCGTTTATAAGTAAACGCCAACAAGCTATGGCAGTGTGCAACATCAGGCAACATGCCTAGAGCTTGGGCATGGTCCAGCGCCGTCCTAAGGTACATCTGCGCGTCTTCAAACTGCCCCATGGCTGCTGCTAATGCCCCTTTCGAACGAGTAACCCACATTGAGATACTATTAAAGTGTGCTTCGTTTGCTAATTTATCAACTCGGGCCAGAAGGCGCTGCGCATTCTTAAACTCACCCGAGCGAGTTAATACAAACACCATTGAGAGCAACGCATAACATTCAAATATTCTGAGCGACATGGATTGAGCACCAGCGATCGATTGAGATAGCAAATCTTCAGCCTCAGACAACCTATCCTGCTTCGCGTAAGCAAATCCTAAAAGGCCGACTACCCATGGCCGTAAAAACTGTACGCCACCCGCATTTATAACTTCTCGGAGTTCATGCAAATGACTCATGGCTTCTTCCATCTTCATTCGATGAATCAAAATATAAGTTAGGTAAAAGTACGCTAGCCCTTGATCAAAGCTCTTGCCTGTTTCATCCGCCACTGACTTGGCCATGCGACCATAGTATTCTGCAGTATCAAATATACCCAGCTGCGCATAGGCCATACCTAAGATACCGTAACAATCAATACTCGCAGGTGCTGTATTGCCAATACGATCAAGCGGGAATCTATCAGTGGCGCCTTGATCTACCAATGGTTGCAGCAATTCGATTGTACCGGTGAAGTCCCCCGAAAAAAATACCGCCTGCGCCAGATAAACTTTACACCCATAAATCAATCGCTCTGACGCCATCTTCTGCGCAGCTTCAACCGCTTGCTCACCGCACTCGATAGCAGCGATTGAATCTTCTTGCAAGGAATACAGCGCTGTTCGGTACGCCAACGATTCGCACAAGATGTGATCATCATTCAGATTTTCACAAATCGTTTGGCAATCTTCTAATGCATCGTACGACCGCGCAATATCGCCTATAGGAATGGCAGCACGACTTAGATCAAGTAAACAAAGCGCGTGCTGGCGCTTATAGTGTTGCTTGTTATCATTTCCGTAGTCGCTTAGCTTTGGAAACGCATGGATCGCATCTTCCAAGTAATGCATCGCTTCACGATACGCACCTGTCTCTAGAGCATCCTGTGCGGCGAGAGAGGCATAATGAATTACATCGGGCCATCTACGCCCTTTAAACGCGTGATGTTCAATTTGTTCGGTAAATCGCTCATCAGGTTGTAACTTTTGAACCTGCTTAAAATAATCTAGATACTTGCAATGATATTCAATCAATCGGCTTTTCAATATTCCAAGGTATGTTACTTCTTGAAACAAGGCATGAGAAAACCTGTACTCCTCAAAATTTCGTGTCGGCTCTATTAACCCGCTTCCGATGATCAGTTCAATCAATGATTGCGTAAGCGGCCCGTCAGAGTCAGTAATTGCGACAATTGAACTAAGGCTGAAGTTAGTGCCCGCGACACTTGCCACATTGAGCACCTGCTTGGCGTCAGCCGGTAATTTATCAATACGTGCTTGAATTAAGGTGCGAACTTGAGAACTAAAATGAAAACCTTCAGAGTTGCTAGCACTACTTTGCATTCCCCAACGAGGCACAACTGAATATACGATATGCTCAATGAACAATGGCACACCAGCACAACGTGCAAGTAAATTATCGACTTCGCTTTCCGGTATGGGCTCATCAGCAGGCAACGACGTCAAAAGCGCTCGAGCTGCTTGGGAGCTTAAGCTGCCTAAGGGAATCCGCTGAACTCCCGCCTCATTCGCAAAAGTACTTTTGCTGCGACTGGCAAACAAAAATGCGATTGAACCCGCTTTTATTTCTCTTATTGCTGATTCAAGCAAATTCATTGATACATGATCAGCCCAGTGCAAATCTTCAATGACACAAATAGTCTGGCTGGTATCACCCCAGTGGATCAATAACTGCAGCACTGATTTGTATATCTGGCTACGCTTTATATCGGGTTCGAATTTCTCCCACCTTGGATCAGTTAAACCAAGGCCTAACACATCTGATAACGCCAACGGCAAAATCCAGTTATCGGAGCCGATTTCTTTACAAGTTGAAACTAACAGCTCAGATTGTTTGCTAGACGTTGTGGCACCGGCACCTTCAAGCCAGCCAAACAAGATTCTGCGGATAACGGCATACGGAGAGTTTGATTCCATTTCCACTGCGGATGCAGCGATGGGCACCCACAGCTCTTGACGATCCATACTGAGAAACTCTTGGATCAATCGCGATTTACCAATGCCGGCATCACCTGAAATTAAAATTCGGGTAGGCTCGCGCTTTTGCAAGCCATTAGTTACCGCCTCAGTCAAAAAGTTGAGTTCCTCTTCTCTACCAACAAACGGTAACTTGCTTGGTGATAGGTCAAATACATCCAACGGGGTGAGGCTTGTCAGCAAATGAGGTTTTGCATGCGCCTCGATAAGCTCATGCACTGCTCGATCTTGTACTTCGGTCGTTGTGGCATTGTTGCCCAATAATTCGGCCGTACTACTGGAGATAACAATTTCAAATGCTTCGGCTAGTTTTTGTAATCGCCCTGCGAGATGAGATACTGCGCCTGTTGCGTAATACTCGTAGTTTCTGCTAGCAGACGGAAACTTAATTTGTTGAACACCAACAACAGCTTCGCCCGAGCTAATACCTACTCGTATTTCGACAGATGCACCGGTGGGCCACAATCCTTGCTCGTTTTTATTTTTAAACGTTTTAACCAGTTCAGTAGCAGCATCGCAGGCGCGCAGAGCGTGATCTTCAATGGCTTGGGGCGCCCCGTATAATGACATGACACCATCGCCCTGAACTTGATTAACAACACCACCAAACCGCTCTATGACAGATGTCATTGTAGCGATGGCTTCGTCGATTATTAGTTTGCCTTGCTCGGGGTCGTTCTCGTACAGAAAGGTGTATGAGCCAGCGATATCACAAAATAAAACCGAGACGATTTTTCGTTCGTCAGCAGCTTCGATACTCATCAATACATCATGTAAGTTGAGGCACTCACAATTTCCCCTCTAAATAGTCGAACTAGACATTTCTGGTGAGTCTACGCAGGCTGGTTTAAGGTAAACGACTTAAATTCAGAAATGTCATGAACAGCATATCGGCCCGGCTTCCAATCAATCAGGCCAATTCTTTCCAAACGTTTTAATTCTCGGGTAACGGCTTCTCGGTGAGTACTAATGCGAGAAGCAATGTCGGCATGAGTAGGAACCTTATCAAACAATACAGATGCCCCTTTTTTGAAACCGGTTCCGTCTTCTATCATTCGAATTATTTCTAGTTGAACTCGAGTACCAACACTTTCGGTACTGAATTCGTAAACTCTCTGAATATGCTTACGCGCTAACTTAGCCAAGCGTTGCAGCACTGATTTCATCACAGTTGGGTACTCTTGCATGACTTGATAAAACACATCAGATGTCATCACTGCCACTGTAGCATTATCTACTGCGATACAGTCGTTTCCTCGTGGCTCGCCATCAATGGCAGACAGCTCGCCAAACATCATGCCTGAGCTCAAATCTTCGTACTGAACCTGCTTACCCGCTTTTGAGTTCGCGTGAGCACGCACAGTCCCGCTTAATAGAAAAAAAACTTCAGAACGACCATCTGATGCAGAGATAAGCGACTCATTGTGCTTATATTCTCGCAGCATCATCGATGTGGCAATATAATTCCGGTCCTGTATGGAGAGTCCTCGGAATATATCGAAGGTCGCTAAAGTAGTCGCTGTGACCCTCTGCACTTTACTGCTCCAATTACAACATTTACATATTCTAATAACGATATCACAGTTTCAAAGGATGCAAGACGCAATCGCACGGATAAACAAACATCTTACTTTTCGCATACTAACGACATTTCGTAAGGTTCATACGTTAGGTAACTTTCAATTATTCAATGAGTTGCTTCGACTAAGTGGTGGCAATTCTCACGGCCGGATTCCCTGTATTCTATTACGCTCTAGGGAAGCCGACTAGCCATTTGGCTAGTCAGTATATTTTCAATGACCTTAGGATTGGCCTGGACCGTGAATAAGCGACCAGCATTACCGTATCCAGCACAGGCACTGCGCGATCGCCAGTACTTAGATGCCTCCCCTCAAGATACAAAAACCAAGCTACACGATCGCTTAAGCCAGGAGTATCACGACCTCAAATACAGAATAGATTTATTAGAAGCCCGTTTAAATGCGGTATCCACATGGCAACCGGTAAAAAAGGCCTCGGCAACAGAATCTGCACAACAGCACAATCTTCCGGCTTTGGATACCATCCAAGCCTCTGTAGGCCAACTGTGTTGGTCCAACGGCTTGTCCAGTAAATACAAGAACCTTGGTGACAGCGCTGGCAATATCAGTGGTGTGGCATGGTGTAATGGGGTATTTCTATTAGACGGTTACTTTTTAACCGCTGGGCATTGCTTTGATAACGGCGGTGGCTGGCAAAGGCCTAATCACTACGGTGTCGTGTCTCCACCAGAAACAATGGCCCCGTTATTCAACGTTTGCCGTGCCAATGATAGTTCTACCGATAATAGACTTCAGATTGAAGAGCTCACCCATCATCGTCCTTTTGGGCTCGACTGCTCCATCGTTCGATTAAAGTCGCAAAGCGCCTCCGAAAACAAAGAGGCAACCCCCAACGTTTCAGAACTGGATCTTGCTCATCATTTAAGTGACGAACGAACTAGTGATGCCGATGCGGAGGTTTATCTTGTCGACTATCAGCCTTCAGCAGAAAATACCCAACCACGCTTTCATAAAGTACAGATCAATCAATTTCAACAATCGCTAATCAGCTTTAGTAGCAGTAAAGATGAACGCACTCTATCGGGCACTCCATTAATCACTAGCAATGGCAAAATCATCGGGATAAAAATGTCCGAT
The DNA here is from genome assembly GCA_938028465.1 of uncultured Granulosicoccaceae bacterium. Lineage (GTDB taxonomy): Bacteria > Pseudomonadota > Gammaproteobacteria > Granulosicoccales > Granulosicoccaceae > Granulosicoccus. The sequence goes on from CALJAA010000093.1 coordinate 8,298, forward strand.
ACAGAAGCAGTGGATATTCGTGATATTGCTCAGATACTTGAAGCAAAAAAACGAGTAAATCAACAGCATGCTCAAGCGTGATGCAAAATTCTGCCAATAAAATTTAATAAAAGTTGCGCTGCCAATGTGGATGTGCTGCCTGCATGATCATAGTCTGGCGCAACTTCAACTAAATCAACGCCAACTACTTGCCCACGCTTTGCCAAGCCGTCCAACAACTCAAGCCCCTCGTAATAAAGAAACCCACCGTGGCTTGGTGTACCCGTACCAGGTGCTATTGATGGATCAAAACCGTCAATATCAATGGTGACGTAGTAACGTTTGCCTGCAGGAATGCGTTTTAAAACGGCTTCAACACCGAGCTTACGAAACTGCCTGACCGATAGAATATCTGATCCCATTTCACGAGCCGCGTCATAACCATCTTTTGCAGTTGACGATACATTGCGAATGCCTATTTGGCTTAAACCCGTAACGTAATCTTTTTCGGCAGCTCGGCGCATCGGGTTGCCATGGCCATACTTGACTCCATGACGCACATCCACGAAATCTAGGTGAGCATCAATTTGTACGAGATGAATGGGCTCTTGATCATCAAATGCGTTGATGCAGGGGATGTTGATTGAATGATCTCCACCCAGCACGACCGGTATTGCACCCGCAGCCAAGATTTTACGTACTCCAAACTCAATGTTTTTATGGCTCTGTATTGTGTCGGTATGGATGATATCAGCATCCCCGATATCAACTATCGTTGCATCCGTAAGATAGGTTATATCGTCCTCGGGATCATATGCGCCTGAATGACCGAATGAAAACAACGTGGATGCCTCACGAATAGAACGAGGCCCAAAGCGCGAGCCTGATCGGTACTGACAACCAAAATCGTAAGGCGCACCCAACACCGCTACTTGCGCATCTATAGCATCCCAATCTTCAGTGTAAGGAAATTTGCCAAATGTACAAATACCAACAAAGGGCAGATTAAGCCTGCCTGATTCATAACCGTGTGCCATGGTGTTTTGATTAGCTGTGAAATAGTTAGGCTAATCCTAACGGAAAACTGCCAGCGAGGCTAACCGTGCAGCGCCACACCTTGCACAGTTATGCGGTGCATCAGCCTACGTTGGCCGGCATAATCATTTAACGCCTTATGCCAGGTAGCCCGATTATCCCAAAACGCAACCGAGCCAGCTTGCCATTCAAAGCGATGCATAAATTGTGGTTGTTGGGCATGGGTATAAATTTCGTTTAATAATGCTTCACCTTCCGCCTCACCAAGTTCATTTATCTTCACGGTAAATTCAGGATTAACGTAAAGCGCAGGCTTGCCACTAAAGGGGTGCTTTATTACCAGTGGATGGATAGCATCCTGAGTCGCTGCATCGCTATTTTTTAACCGCCCAGTTTTATCCGAACCGCCCTCGTCTTCCCAAGCTTTGGCACCAAACACGTGACGGCTAGAATGGGTGGCAGTTAGGCCCTGTAACTTACTCTTCAAATCAGTCGACAGAGCATCATAGGCGGCAAACATATTAATGAACAAGGTATCGCCACCAGAATCTGGTAGCTCACGCGCCACAAGAATTGAACCCAAAGCGGGTATTTGATCGTAGCTATGATCAGTGTGCCAATTCTCACCAATATTCCGATCATGCTCTGGCTCTTTGAGCACTTGTGCAATTTGCGGGTAATCCGCCAATGGGGTAAAAAAGCGGTTGATATTGATGTCGCCAAAGTGCATCGCGAACGCGATGTGATTATCGGATGTGATCGATTGATCACGAAAAAAAGCAACACCATAATTACCCAATGCAGCTTTGATACTCTCTACATCGCTGGGTGAAACATGATTGAGATCTATACCACTGATATATGCGCCAGCTTCATCACCGGGGGTCATTGTCATCGACATGCCTATTACCTCAATATCTATAAGTTCAGTCATCCTCGAAGGCAATCATCCCCACAAATTGGGTCATCCCCGCGAAGGCGGGGAGCCAAGCTCATGAACGCTGAGCCCCTATCTGCACGAGGACAACAACATTGCAACTGTTATTGATTTATTTCAGCTTCTGAAATAAATTCAGCAACGAAAAGCTCGCCTTCACTCTCTAAATAATACTCTTCACTAGTAGCCAAGCGAAGCTTCATAAACAGCTCTTCCCCAACTTGCATTGTATTACCAGCGACAAACTTTGCGCCTGAATCTATTAAATAGCCGAGTACATTATTAAATATATCAAACACATCTTCGCTACCGGAATGATCCTCTACCAATGAAGCCAAATCAGGCTGTCCTAGCAATGAGCAGCCATAGGTTCTCAACCATACGCCATCAACGTCCTCTACTTCATATTTAACAAATCCACAATATAATGCCGTCAGTGGAAAATTTTGGAGTAAAGAGACAATATCCTCGCTGGATTCATTACCATTTAACGCACTGGCAGGAAGCGACGTGCGAGCACTTTCATTAGCGACAACTATCGCCCCACGGCTAGATAAAAATCCTCCAATCAAAGCCATCGAGGCATATTGATTAATTGGGTTGTTGTCGTAGCCTTGGTAGTACAACAACAAATGACTCTTATGTGCCCTAACTTGCACTTTAAGCGCTTCATCATAATGGGAGGGGGTTACAGAACCTTCTAACACCTCTGCTGGCATGGGTTGATTGAATCCCACCACCTTTATTACGTGATCACCCCAGCCAATCAAACCCAGCGGTGTACCCTGCCGATTACACCCATCATCTATTTCTATTAGCGCGTTTTTTAGACTCTTATGATATATGCGAAACTGCTTTTGAAGCTCAGCTGCATTGAGATCTAATCCGCCACTGAAAACAACTTGCAAGCTGAGCTTACTTTCAAGCTCTTCATTGGCAACCAATCCTTGTTCGTTCGTAGCTTCTTTGTCTCCAAAAAACCTAGATAGTATGCTCATGTATTTTCCTTAATTCAGCCTAGCCAAAAACTTTACAAATGGTTACTCCAGATTAGTCAACACCCAGGAACCACTATGCAGATAGCTTTTTAATCTCGGCAATCAATGCATCTACCTGTTTTTCATCTGTGGCCCACGATGTCACCATTCTCGTTACCGAATGTTGCTTATCCACCTTCTCCCAAACGTAAAAATCATAGTTAACTTTAAGGCTTGCTATTAACGTATCAGGCAAAATAAGAAATACCTGATTACTTTCTGTTGGTGCGGCTAATCGATAACCAAGCGCTGTAATTGAGTCCGATAACTTTTGCGCCATCGTGTTGGTATGCTGCGTTAGCTCAAAGAACAAGCCATCAGAAAACAATTCCATAAATTGAATCCCTAACAATCGCCCCTTTGCAAGCAAACCACCGCGCTGCTTTATATGAAACGCGAAGTCCTTAGCGAGCTCTGGATTAGGTATGACAATAGCTTCACCAATCAACGCACCGGCCTTTGTTCCACCTATCCAGAATATATCCGTCAACTTTGCAACATCGGCCAAGCTTAAATCGTTTACACCTGCTGTTAGTGCAACACCTAATCGTGCGCCATCTAGCAATAACAAAAGGCCGTTATCTTTGCATACAAGGGACAAGGCTTGCAGCTCTGCCTTTGTATAAACCGTACCCGTCTCCGTGGCGTTGGAGATATAAACGAGGCGTGGCCTAGCCATATGAGGAAAATGCGCATTATTTGCAACTGCTGTATTGATAGCTTCTGGCGTAAGTTTTCCATCGTCCGATTGCACAGAAATAATTTTGTGCCCCGTTGCTTCTATCGCGCCGGTTTCTCTCACGACTATGTGCCCGGTATGTGCGGCGATTACCGCCTCATGCGACCTAAGCGATGCGGATGAAATAATGATGTTGGCTAAAGTACCGCCAGCCACAAAGAACACAGGGATCTCGCTTGATTTAATCTGCTCGTGAATCAGGCTTCGAGCTTTCTCAGAATACTCATCATCACCATAGGCAGTTTGCTGAACTAAATTAGTTTTACTCAGCGATTCTAGAATTCTAGGATGGCAACCTTCACTGTAATCATCCAAAAAGCTATATTTGCTCATTTCGGCGCTCTTTTTCTATCATTACTACTGCCTCTTGCTACGTCTTGCCTGTGCCACCTTGATCTTTAGGTTCTTCTGCTTTCTTTACACGGATCTTGTTGTTGCCGATAGTCATGTTATTCAGGCCTTTCATCGCAGCCTTAGCCTCTCCAACTTTAGGCATAACGACAAAACCAAAACCTTTAGATACGCCGGTTACCTGGTCAATCACTAAATCGCACGATTGCACGCTACCATATTCTTGAAATAATTCGCTTAGCTCTTCTTCGGTGGTTGAGCGATCTAAGTTACGTGCAATTAATTTCATAAGATTACAGGGTACAGGTTATTTACTGGTTAATTTTGCTTGCCCGATTAGCATAACGGATACATCTAAGCTCTGCCTAGCTTTTACAGCAATCGCGCCTTGTAATTTATATCTGTAGCAATAAAAGATTAACCCATAAAACCATTACACAGATAAAGGCTGCCCAAAAAACCAACATACGATGCAGCACTCGGTTATACGTAAGGTGAATACAGGCATGAGCCACGCGTAACAGAGCAAACCCCCATGCGAATACGACTCCTACCATACTCTCGATACCTAAGCCAACGTATAGTGAGCAGACTACGTAAAACAAAACGGGCACTTCAAACTGGTTATTAAAGCACCGCGACGTTTTGGTCACAAATTCTGGTACATCCACACCTTCCATAAGCTTGTAGTACTGCAGCCTAACCTCGCCATTAGTGACACTTGCAAATCGAGTCTTTACGGCGATGCAGCCTATGAAAAACGTCAATAGCACCATCACAAACATCGGATAAATCAAAAATTACCTTCCGCGCCCCTCAGGGGGCTGTTCACAAGCAAAATATTTGCAACTATCTATGGCTTCTTAGCTTTATCAATATCATCAAGTAACGCTAGCCAAATTACGTAACCCGGCAGCGCTAACATAGGCAAAATCAACTTAACGTAAAGCCCCATAGCCCACTCACCAAAAAGCCAATACACCAATGGCCCTGTTGGAATAAATATGGCAAAAGCAACGAGTACTACTCCAAGTATATGTTTACCCATCAATCCCACCTTTTGCGCCTACTCATTACGTATCAAGCATAAGTAGCCCAAGTGAAGAAAACCATATTGTTTTCTCGTGCTAACAAGACATCATATTCACTCCATTCATTTAATGGAACGATGCCTTCAGAATAATCGCTAAGTTTATCGCGTATATCCTGAATCATACTTATCTCCCCTCGTTCGCCATTTTTATACACCCCAGGGCTGACACCCGATTTCGCCACTTCACCACCACTCTTAATGAGCGCCTCCACCTCATCCAGAATATTGCTATTTCGTTGTTGGTGTGACTCATCAAATTTTACGGGCGTGAAATATTGCTGCACATAGCCAAACTCTTCTAACAACTTAGGTAAATACGTTTTGGATAGCTGTTTAGACGCACCCGCTTCAAGATAAGTTCTGATTGAATAGGCTTTCCATAACGTTAAGTACTTTTCCAGCGCTGTTTGTGGGGGCTCAGCTACGAGCTCAACGAAGTAAGCACTACACATGGCCTCGTCACCAGTATGCAACGCATAAACATCGGCAGAGTGCTGATCCTTTGTAAGCAATCGCTCGATTTCCGGATTATTCGTTAGTTCTTCAATTGAGATCATATTGTTTTTCTAATAGGTAGCACTAAGATAAAGCGTAACTAGAATCAAGCAAATTAACTGTTGTCTTTAGCTAGAAGGGGTTTATATACCGCAATGTACCAAAATACGAATGCACCCATCGATCCAATAATGGTACAAACAGATGCCTGTAGCAAAAGATCCTTTGCTGAATCATCACCAAATGGTTTTAAGCCATAAATAAAAGCAAAGCTTGGGATAACGGCCCCCAGAAAATACCAGATGAAGTTTAGGTAGTTAAATTTAACGAGAACAAGATGAAGAGGAATCGCCCAAAACACAACAAGCAGCGCTGCGATGGCAGCAGCAACCCCCGCCGTGAAAAGGGAAATTATCCATGTGGAGGCTTGGTGATCGGAGTCAATCACCATAACCAATAACGTTGATAAAAATACAACTAACACTACTGAAAAACTTGCAAACAACAGGCGCTTGATTGGGGGTTTCATATGATGGTCATTTACGATGGTGAACGACTAATGTCTTTAAAATTTGAATCACTTGTGGCCCGATTTCGCAAAATAGCCTGAGTCAACTACCGCCTGCGTTTCAGAATCTCCCGGAACTATCGTAGCCCAACCTTCTGTGATTTCATTTCTTAAAGCTGATAGCACCTTATTCTCATCGGAGTAATAGTAAGTTTGCGCAGCTTCAAAATTCTTGAATCCTAAAATTACCATGTGAGTCAGGGTTTCACCTTCTAGCGCCTTCACAGGGCTTCCAACAATAACTTCGGCTCCATACTTTTTATCTATAGGCGCAGATCGACTAGTGAGCTCATCAATTCTGCTTCTATCTGTAATCCTATAGTGAAATACTATATATGCGGACATATTGACACCTCAGTGCGGCTAAATCGAATAGCCGATATTTGCCATCAAGAAACACATTCCCGTTCGACATTGTTTACACAAGCGCAAGAGTATTTTTACTTTTAACTACGAAAACGTTTGTTCCATTTTATACAGCGCTGTGCGTCGCGATTCTCGTACTCCAAGTGTGCAGATCTAATATCTAAATCAAACGCATTTTCCCGATCTTCACCGATCGCCGTTAGCCTCATTGTGTACCAAGAGGTTATGGCACCAGGAATGGTTGATTCAAATTCTGGAAAAACAGGGTCACCACCATCTTCTGTAAACCACTTGCTCGGTAAATCGGGGTCAAGCGCTAAAGCACGCCCCAAGCCAATCACATCGGCGGCACCACTCGATATCGCAGCGATGGCCTGCTGACGATTTTTGAACCCACCCGTCAGCATGATTGGGATAGGAGAAACCTCTTTTGCACGCTTAGCGAAATCGAGAAAGTACGGGCCTCCGCTGGCGCTATCAGAACTGGCTTTCGCACCGGGGAAATAAGTACCTCCACTGATATCAATAAGATCAATGCTAGACCTATCGAGCAGGCGTACTACTTCTAGAGCATCACCCTGCGTTAAACCGCCATCTAGCTTATCCGTTGAATTGATCCTGATGCCAACAGGATACGACGGGCCAATAGCGCGCCTAACTGCGGTAATGATTTCAAGCACCACGTGGCACCTGGCTTCGATCGAACCACCGTAGCCATCTTTTCGATGATTAAACAAAGGTGAAAGAAACTGACTGAGTAAAAAACCGTGCCCTGCATGGATTTGAACGCCACTAAAACCGACAAGCTTTGCCTTTAAGGCGGTACGCGCATATATCTCGGGCAGCGCTTTTATTTCATCAACGGTTAGAGCCGAACATTGGAGGCCTTCAATATCAAGTGCCGATGGCCCTTTAGGTTGGCTAATTGGCGGATGCGACAACGCGCCAGCATGCCCCAATTGCGCCCACAGGTGGGAACCTTCATTCAATCCAGCACGTGTAAGCGACAAGAGCAATTCTTCGTTAGAGGTCTCAGCGACGACTAAGTTACCGGGCTTTTCTGGATAGCACGCATCGCCCTGCACTTCTCCCACTAGGGATAAGCCAACCCCACCTCGAGCCCAACGCTCGTAGAGTCTGATTTGTGGTTTCGTGGGATTGCCTTCGCCATCTGCCAGCGAATCAGACATAGGCGATTTCGCGAGCCTATTCTTTAAACTCGCGCCACACGGGAGTTCTAATGATGATTGGATATCGTGAAAAGGATCTGATAGTTGTTCCATGGTTTGTCGCCAATAGCTCGTTCTAATCAATTTACTGTAGAGCAGAGTCTTAGCAAGTGGTTTAACGAAACTCGTAAGCTAAGGCGATTGCCAGCTTTTAAATATATCAGATACACCCAATGACGCTGGTAAAATGGCGCTTTAGCACTAAGCGGCTTTGGCTGTAAGTGACAATATTACCGCCATCACAAGGCTAAATATTGTTAACTCGGTACAAATACCGATCTACCAAAAACGGAACCTGATACGCTCTTAACCTGCATTGCGCTACCAGAGTGCTCACCTAACAACTAACAGCATCACTACCTACTATGAAACTTCTCCCTATTGCAGTAGTTGCACTTCTTGCCGGTTGCGGCGGCGGCGGCGGATCACCTAGCTCCCCAGCCAATGATCAAACCGGAGCAACAACTTCAGATACTTCTGGCGACAATCCCAATCTCCCAATCGTCACCACAACCTTTGATTCATTGGTTGCATCCAACACCAACGTCAGTCAGATACTAACAACATGCCGCAATACCTACGATGGCTTTAATAGTTCGTTTCTCAATACGGATTCAAACGCCCAGCAAGTCGCAGGCGAAATCAAGATAGATAGTAACGGTCAATCGGTAGATGCAGTGCAAGTTCAGTGGATATTCACAAACCGAGAAGTGGCCACCACTCAAAATACGGCTATAGAAGCTAATAGTGGCGGTGCTATTTTTTCAATACGCGATGGAGGCTGTGGTGTTGATGTGTTTCAGGGGTATGGTCTAAACCAAGCCAAGACCGACACCTCGCAACAGTTTAGAAACCCATCTGAAGAAGTACTCGCCTGTTTGGATACCGTACCGGCCGGCGCCACCACCATAAGAGAATATGCTCTTTATGACATCGCAGGGCAACGTTATGGTCAGTACCGTCATGACTATACCGTGGGCAATACAAACTACAAACAAGTATACGAAACCCAATACAACGGCTCCAGCTATTTTATTGCTTGCCCGGCAGCCGAGGTGATATCAACTAACGAGCCTGCGTTAACGTCTACTCGGGTCGAGTTTAATATCAACGTCCCTGTCTATTCTTCTAACGCCTTGCAAGTTCGCATGGCCTGGGGCGGCAGAGATATTCCGGTAGCGTGGAACAGTGGCCAACTGTGGACAGCCTCTGATGACCTTCCAACTAATACAGAAAACCTGCTGGTAATCACCTTCTCCGACAACAATGGCGCTATTACCTTAGCGACCTTTGAGCAGAACTTTAGAACCGGCACAAGCGCAGCAGAGTCATATCAAACAACAGCGACGCAGTTCAATACCGCCATTGATGATGACAACGATGGAGTTAGCAATATTAACGAGCTTATCGTTGGGAGTGACCCTACAATGCTGCCACCTACCTTCAGCTCAATTCAAACTAGTTGGCTTACCAGCCGCTGCTCAGGCTGCCATGGTAGTTCCGGAAGCGCTGGGTTAAGCCTGACTTCCGCCAATGCTTACTCTAGCCTTGTAGGTGTGGGTAGCACTAGAAAAGAAGGCGCTGTGCTAGTTATCGCTAATGATCCTGACAACAGCTATTTTTTACAAAAGCTGGAAGGTGCTCCTGACATAGTAGGAAGACGTATGCCTAATAGCCGGGGTATGAGTGATGAGCAAATCCAAATGGTAAGAGACTGGATTGCCGCTGGTGCGTTAAACAACTAAGCCCAAAGACTAATACTGATAGTGAAATGTGCAAGGCACTCCCGCGGGAGTGCCTTTTTCTTAAGCCACCACTAACTTCTCTGCAATTACCTTTAACAAGAAAGTCTCCCGCTCAATAGAAAGCCCTTTCTTATCACTACTGGCTATCACCTCTTCATTATGAGCGATAGCCTCATGGATATTCACCCATAACGGCTTCATACCGTTATTCACTTCATAAGATTCATAGGCCGTATCACCTAAATCCTCATCAATGTCACACACATAGCAATATGAAATCATATGAATGATGTCGGCATCGGGCTTGTGCCACGGACGGTATTCTTCATAGCGAGTAAACGCTTTTACGTTGCTTACACCTTGTGCGCCCGTTTCTTCTTTGAGCTCACGCTTTAGCCCTTCTACTTCGTCTTCACCTTCATCAATACCGCCACCAGGAAGGCTGTAGTCGTGATAACGCTCTGTATATAACAACAAGATACTATCTCCTCTAATCACAATGGCCCGGGCTGCGTGGCGCTCAGCAAGCGTAAGTTTGCTATTGGGAGAGATATCTTCTGGAGACACATCAGGATGAAAAGCCGTTTTTATCAGTTGCATTATTGTTTTTAGTTTTCTTATGTCGCCATACTACGATGCCAATACGGCAAACCACACTTAAACCTAAGGTCTTTCCAACGACTCGAAAGCCTGTAAAGTCCAATTACGAATAGCCAATACCATGGTCGTCCCTTGACGTTGATCAAGCGGCAGCTTTCTCTCTTCACGCACTGTGTCATCAAACAACTGACCGATTGAATGCAAGCGCTCCATTATTTGCTGCTTAGCAACAATCGATATATCGCCATTTTTAACTAAGCGTAGAGTACCTTCGTCATTAAAGTTTGCATTAAAGAATGGCCCCTGCACTTCTTTTCGAAAGTAATTTTCTATTGGCCCATTAGGCTGCCAGTTAAAATTACTGGAGATAAGCGGTTTTACCCGGTTGCCGGGCAATAGCTCAATCAACTTCATTCGATCAAGCCGAGCAAGATAGCGAATACCCTCCACTTCTGTCAGCTCATACTTATCGAGTATGTCAGCAAAGCTCCAATGGTTAACCAGGCAATATGCAAGCAATAACAGCTTGCTATCTCCAATCAGCTCAGCCTCCTGATCAAGCGTTAAGGATTGCAATTGCTTACCTGCATCTTCGCTGAAACGCATCAAATCACTCGCATCCATCGATAATATGTCGCAGATTCTATCCAGCCGGCTGAGCGTCATATTGCCGCTAGAAAACATCTGTTTGACGGCCGATTCCGACAGCTCTAATTGTTGAGCCAGCTCACGATACGTGACGCCTTTGAGTTTTAGCTGATTTTTCAGCTCGTGAACTAATCGAGTCGCCTGTGCCATGAAGTACAGTTATTTTGAACCATAAGGCTATATATTTTAGTCTATTTTCAAAAAGGTGGCGAAATACTGTCCAGCGGCCGACACTAGCTCTACACACACAGGAGCTAAAACAATGAATCTGTTCAAACGCATAGTCACTACCGTCCACTCTGGCGTTGACCGCACAGTCGCCAGCATGGAAAACCACGAAGCCATCGTGGATGCAGCCCTTAAGGAAAGCCGCGAAGCCGTTGTTAGAGCCAAAGCCCGACTGGCGCGTCTAGAAAAAGACGGCAAACGACAACACAACCGCGTTACAGAACTCACCAGTGAGATAGAGCTGTGGGCCGAACGAGCTATGGCTAGCGCCGATAGCGATCGTCAGAAAGCATTGGCTTGTTTACAGCGTAAGAAGCAACGAGAAACAGCATTGGTTAGCGCGCGAGAACAACTAGACGAGCATGAAAAAATCATTAAACGAGTACGCGGCAGTATTGATGAGTCTGCGAATCGCGTAGAAGCCCTGCAACAACAACGAAACCAAATGCGATCACGTGAAGCAGCCGCACAAGCAGGCAGCATCGTTTACTCACTAGATGGGCGCATGGGTGATGATGTTGAAAGCGCTATCGAACGATGGGAAGTAAAAGTTGGCCAATCAGAAATCATGACTGATTCCTACTTATCCACTGATCTAACCACCGATGACTTAGCAGAAGGGTTTAACACCATCGAGGAAAACGAACGCCTTGAAGCTGAACTAGATGCGCTAATTGCACAAGGGAGTAACAACAATGATTAACGATTCAGGGTTATCAGAAAAAGTTATTGAAGCGGAAGATAAAGCCAGCTGGAGCAAACCTACACATCAAGCTTACGAGAGAGAACTTGAAGAAGTATCCGATACAGTGGTGGATTCAGATATTAATGAATCGCAGCCAGGCTTTTTTGCATTAATCCGAAAAAACGCATCACTATCAGATGCATTAAGAATGTTCGGCGCACTAGCTGTCGCGACTGCAATGGGTCTCTTCCTCCTAGAAGGTGTAGAGGTTGCAAATGACCTTTATCGCTTTTTGACGATGCTGGGTTTCACTACCGCTCTAACCGCCGCTGGCCTTGTAATGAGCAAAGTGCTTAGAGAGCAGCGCGGTAGCCGTATTTTTATCGGTTTAGGCTTACTATCCATCACCGCTAACTTCACGGTATTTGGTGCACTGATCTATTCAATCATCCCACTTGACTCTATATCCGTTGCCTACCCAGGCTTTGCGCACTGGACGGTTGCCAATGTTAGTGGCATACCATTAGCACTAGCCGCAGGTGTTTTTGTATTACTACCTATAGTTTGGTTAGGTTTTAGTGTATTAGCACGTTCAGAAAGAACGTGGCTGAGTGCTGCCTTAATTTTAGGTAGTGCATTTGTGTTGATCCCCGTTCGACAAGAGCTATGGTCAGCGATCATAGCAATTGCGTCAGCCGCATCAGTAAGTTGGTTGGTTTATAAAAACCACCAAAACTCACTCGCGTTAAAAACACCCGAAGGCAGATTCGCAGTTGCCTTGTTATTTGTTGCACCCGTAATCATTGCAGTACGTAGTTTGTTTCTTTATGAGGCGACCGGCATTTTGATCGTTACACTAGCCACTGGTTTTTACTTATGTACTCGCCAATTGTTATCGCAACGAGAAGACAGCGGCTTAGTCACCGCCTGTTTAACAGTGGCTGCAACGGCTATCGCATTGATTATGAGCGTTTCACTCGGGAATGTTCTTAGTTATCATGTTGCGCACGGCTGGTATGTCGTTATCGGCGCGGCAACAGTTTTATTGCTGGCACTTGATATCAACAAAGTATCATCGCATCGCCATTTGGCTAACACAGCCGGTGTCGTATTAGTAGGCTTTGCCACTGGCACATTAGTAATGCAAGCCCTAATCACTAGCCAATCACTCATAACGGCTGCTAGCGTCGCGATTTTGTTGGTAGTAAGCGTGTACGGTTACCTACATAAGAAACAAGTAATTGTAGGCATCGCCATGACAGGTGTCGTGAGCATCATTGCCTTTAACGCTGCAGCACTATGGGCAGTTGTATTGCAAACTGGTTGGTGGGGTATTGGGGCTGCTGGTGCAATAGCGATCGTATCTGGCTCTATGTTGGATCGAGCTGGAACGCAAGTTACAGTGCAGAGCTAAACTATCGTCTGCACGAAGCAACAAGCGCCACTCTCGTTGAGGGTGGCGTTTTTCGTAGTTAAGTAATGATTTCAGTTACGACATGAGTCATTACAGGATTAATCAACTCCGTACCGTCGATTATTCGAATCTGTATCCTCAATATGCTCAGCTGCAAACCTCGACAGGCTAATACCACCTAGGATCATCGCCCTACTAATGCTGGCCATCATACTCACGAGAAACAAACCAATAAATCCAAAGAACACATAACGCAAGGGTTCTGCTGCATCAAGTACAAATTTTTTGCCGTCAACATTGCCTGATAACAACGGTTTAGTCGTTTCTAAAGAGGCCAGTATTTCCTTTGCTACCGGAAACTCTTCTGGGCTCTTGACAATTTTATAGGCAGAGAATGCTAAGGCGCATAATGATAATCCCCCAGCAAGTATCAACCCCATACCCAATCTGTTTAGCCAAATGAACATTGTTTGATTACTCGTGGTTAGGTGTTATTGGTTTAAGCGTTTATTGGACAACCTAATATTATTCCACTCACCATAACACCAGCTTTAACTTCAATCAAAAGCCGATAATTGCGTCTGGCACAAGGCTGATTCTGGCTCATTTTAAAGCCTGTTACGGGCTTTAGCGCATCAGAATCCCCCGCCCCATGGATCGAATCCGAATAATGTCGTAAACTCCACGGTCGAGCAATTGGCCCCGAGGCCACACTGCAATATCAACATAGGTACTGAGTCTTGTCCCATGAGTAAAACCGTTGTTAATTCCTGGAACGAATTTGATCCACTGAAGCACGTTATCGTAGGCCGAGCGGACCATACGTGTATTCCGCCAACTGAACCTGCCACTGAGGCTAAGGTGCCCGAAGATAGCGACATGCGCGGCATGTGGGGCCCCCGCCCGCTAGAGACAGTTGAAAAAGCCAATATTCAGTTAGACAATCTAGTTAGCGTATTAGAAGAGCGCGGCATCACGGTTGACCGGCCAACACCGATTCAATGGAACCAAGCCGTTAACACGCCAGATTTCTCTACGGGTAGTCAGTTCGGCTGTATGCCTCCTCGAGATGTGCTGCTAACAATCGGTAGCGAGATCTTGTCAGCGCCCATGTCGTTCCGATGCCGCTACTTCGAGTACCTTGCTTATCACGATTTAATGCAACGCTACTTTGATGAAGATCCAAAATTTCGTTGGGAACAAGCTCCACGGCCACGCCTAAACGAGCAATCATTCCAAGCGGGTTATTTTGATGAGATCACGATTGATGATCGCCTAAAGCGAACGGCTGCACTAGATTTTGTTACTACCGAACACGAACCATTATTCGATGCGGCTGACGTTTGCCGTTTGGGTAAGGATCTCTTTGTTCAGCACGGCCTAACAACCAACCGTCGCGGAATGGAATGGCTGCAACGCCACTTCCCTGATCATCGTGTACACGCCGTAAATTTTCCGGGTGACCCATACCCGATCCATATCGATGCGACATTTGTACCACTACGCCCGGGCTTAATTATCAATAACCCTAATCGTCGTTTACCTGAGCAACAACGAAAGATCTTTGAAGCCAACGATTGGGAAATCGTCGATGCAGCTCCACCTTCACACAACCGGCCACCACCACTTTGCTACTCAAGCACGTGGTTATCAATGAACTGCCTGATCCTTGATCATAAAACCGTAGTGGTTGAAGCTAGCGAAGTGTACCAACAGGAACAAATGGACAAACTTGGTATGAACGTTATCCCTGTACCATTTCGAGATGCGTATCCGTTCGGTGGCGGATTACATTGCGCAACAGGTGACGTATATCGGGAAGGTAATTGTGAAGATTATTTCCCGAAGCAAGTACCCGGTACTTTGCTACGCGGCTAATCCCAAAGCTTAAGGCACCGGCGTGCTATCGCGCTGGTGCGCTGCTTACTAATTCTCGCTAAGTCCCCTGAACCTTCTGCTCAATTACACGGTAGGCTAAGTACTGGCCTTCAATCACAGCATTTTCACTGAACAACATTCGTCCGAACAGAGCTGCAGGCGCTTCGCTTGCTCTGACACAAGCTTGGTATCTTCTGCCACCTTGGCTATAGACAAGATGTTTTCTTCCAGTGAAGCTTGTTGTACAGGCTCGACTTCAAACCTTGATTTTTGCACGCGCTGTTGCCGCAACCCGTTCTATATCATCATCGATATGCAGCCACGTTAATCTTTCGGTGTCATGGCAATGGATTTTAGGCACCAAATCATTCGCTTGATCAATTACGCCTATTGAAATGTACACTTGCCCTGGGAGATAGTCATAACGCCCAGTTAGCGACGATCCGCAATCAGCGCAAAACGTTCGCGATACACCCGGAACAACAGAAACCTGGCGACCCTCATTTGGGGTAAAGGTAACCAAGGCTTCATCTAATGCGGCAAACGCACCCATCGGCCCACCTGTAGCACGGCGACATGAATCGCAATGACAGTAGGCAACAGTTTGTGGTGCTTGTGTTGCACTGAACCTTATAGCACCACAGTAGCATTTCCCCGTGAGTACAGCTGTATCCTTAACGCTTTTCGTCGTCATAGCTCACTAATCTCCTTCTTCTAATCCCGCCACAGCTAAATCATATTTTCTGTTTTTAGTGATTCTTCTATTTTTTTCCTCAGCCTAATCAATTCCAACCGATAAAGATCAAATATCATATCGCATAGGCGTTGTAGATTCCGATTTTGGTTTCTTACCCTCATCAATAACAAAGCCCATTTTTTCATAAAAACCTACGGCGTTCCGTGATGAGTTTAAGCACAGATAACCCCTATTCTCTTTCGCTCTTATAGCGTGAAGGCTGTGCTCTAAAAGGGCGGCTCCTAGGCCTCTACTCTGGCAGTCAGGCCTAATGAATAGATGAGATAAATGCCAATACTCTTTTATCAGGATAAAACCGACTATATTTTTTTCAGATGCTTTCAAAAACACGCACGTTGGATCGCTTACATGCTTTTCGATGTCTTGTTTTATGTGCGGAACTAAAAACTCTTTTTCGTTTTCTGGCGCATCAACACTTTCAAACATCACCAGCTCGGCTAACGCCTTTAGTTCGGATACATCATGTTCAACTATTGGTGCAATGAGTAATGGATTGTTCATTCGCACAAACCCTCTAGAAGTAACATCAAACTACTTACCGATATCGTTGTTTTCAATCTTATGCGCTGTGAGTGTGAAGCACATTGGCAACTGAGCAGCCTGATTAGTATATACATCAAACTCAGCTTCCCTATTTGAATGAGGATATTCAACTAAGCTATCGATAACGAGGCCCGCTTGTATGCACGCATTGACTATCTCACCAAGCCGGTGAGGAAACCAATACGAGGTAGGCGCTTTAGAAGGTTTGCCATCTCCGTATACAAAGGTCTCCTCTGAAACATAGGGCTCGTCTGTAAAATACGAAACATTAAGCGCATGAGGGTCAGCGGCGTCTGGATCAAACATTTCTAAAAACGGATGCGTCTCGTAAATAACCAATTTACCAGAGGAGTGCAACAACCCAGCTATCTCATTAAAAAATGCCACTAAATCGGGCATCCAATTTAGGACGCCTATCGTAATCAGAGCCACATCAAAGTCACGTGGTGTGCTGATAGGTAGATCATAGATATCGGCAGTTAAAAAATTACACTCTTTGCCCGATATAAGCGTTAGCTCCTTAGCCTGCTCGATAAAATTATTGGATTGATCAATACCGAACCCAGCGCTAGCACCAAGCGATATAGCTGATAATATTTCCCTGCCATTGTTACAACCAATTTGTACAACCGACTGCCCTTTTATTGGCAGATCTTTCAGTACCTTTGTAATCGTGCTATCAAAGGTGGAAAATTCTGGATTCGAAAATCCTGCTATGAGCTGATCCCAATCTGCGTTTTGCGCGTGCTCGATTGCAGTTGCATCCCACGCTAGACGGTTGCTTAGCGTCACTGTAGAGATATCCGTTTTCTTTACCATGTTGTGCGCCTGTCAAAAAAACTATAGCGAATCGGAACATTCAAAAAGACATATTGCTTATGAATGTACACCAATCGCCTATAAATGGCATTGACTCCACTTCTCGCTGCAGATAGTTGCATTTCGATAGAAAATTGGTGATTATCTCGTTATAACTTCTACATGACAAAAAACGATGAAGAAATCTGGTGGATGCTTATGTGGCGCGGTACGTTTTGAGACTAGCGACAATCCAGTTAGGGCTATAGCATGTCATTGCACAACTTGTAAGTTGCGTAGTGGCTCCCCTTACGGGATTGGCGTGTACTTTGAAGATAACAACGTTGAGTTTACACAAGGAAAACTTCTCTCCTACCAATTCAAGTCAGACACCACCGGTAGGTGGATACGCAATGAATTTTGTTCCAAGTGCGGATCAACAATTTCATGGACGTTAGAAATGCGGCCTGGTCTGCGTGCAATTGCTGGAGGTTCATATGATGATCCAAATTGGTTTGAGTTGGCTGCCCATATTTGGACGCGATCAGCTCGATCAGATATGCGTTACCCAGAAAACATGAAGGTATGCGAAGAAGCTTTAACCTAAAATGTGATTTATCCATCACCGTATGTCGATGCTTCATTAATACCATTCTGTATATCACACATCTATTGAAATTATTGCTTGTAATGCTAGCAAGTACACACCGCCCTTTTTTCTTTTTTCTATCCATGCGAAACTCTGAACTCCAATAGAAAGCGGAAGCTCGGATGCACTTCTCAATGTTTACCAAACGTCACTATCTAACGGCCATTTTCGCAATAACGGCATTATTCTTCTCGGTACCAGGAGTTGCAAATATGGATATCGACATTGACGGCGTGCCTCTTCCGGCAGATATATCCCCACTATCTATCGGCCCCGCTACTTCACCCTTCGCTGGTACATGGATTGGTAGGTGGGACGGTGCGCTTAAAACAATTCTGGTAGTCGAATCAATCAAACCTGATGGCAAGGCTTCCGTTGTGTATGCAGTCGCCGACAATCCGCGTGCCGGTTTCAAAGCCGCTTGGTTCCGCTTCGATGCTGAAATCGTCGGCGATAAACTAACAACACTCGACGAACGCTTTACATTGAGCTTTGAAGTTTCTCAAACGGGCCGGTTGAAGGCAGTGTTTGCGGATGGTCTTTCATTTGCAATTTTGGCTCGGCATAAATTAAGTACTCTGACTAATACTGATAGTAGTATTCCGTGGAGCCACGGTTCCAGCGAGCTATTGGAAACTGAATTGATTGAAGATGGTAATCCAGTCAAACTAGAGGCTGTCATTTTCAAGCCCATTGGTGAAGGGCCATTTCCGCTGGCAGTTATCAACCATGGCTCCACAGGTAATGGAGACAATGAAGCGTTTTTTAGCGAAACATGGACAAATCCCTGGCTTGCTGAAGTGTTAAACGAAAACGGATGGATCGTCGCGTTTCCACAGCGTCGAGGTCGAGGGAGGTCCGATGGGCTGTACGATGAAGGCTTTTCGGTAGATCGTAGCGAGGGCTACACCTGCGAAACAAAACGATCATTAGCAGGTGCTGACCGAGCTTTAGATGATATCCATGCCGCAATCAACACGCTTCGACAGCGAAAAGATGTCAATGCCGAACCGATCATAATAGTAGGGCAATCCCGTGGAGGTATTTTATCCATCGCTTATGCTGGGCTCCATCCAAAAGACGTAAAGTCGGTAATCAACTTTGTTGGTGGGTGGATGGGAGATGGCTGCGAGGCAGCTGCGGAAATTAACCAACACCTATTTACAAAGGGTGCAAACTATCCAAGTGGAACACTGTGGCTATACGGCAATGATGATGTTTTCTATTCTATGGAACACAGTCAAAATAATTTTAGCGCCTTCCAAAAAGCGGGTGGCAAAGGACGTTTTCTCGATGTAACCGTTGGTGGCCGAGATAACGGTCATTGGGTTATGCTTGTTCCACCTTTATGGAAAGATGCAGTGATGGACTACCTTGGCTTGATAGATTAGTAACCGAGGCTTGTATGTCAAGCATCTACCACTCATCCCAATATTGTGAGCAACCCAGTTCTTAAAAATACGCTTTCGCTCCAATTCGAATTAATGACTCAAAGATCAACAGTCACTAATGGCATTCAAACGCAAAAAGAAAAAGCAATATCAGAAGATTTGCGGATTATCTAAGCTTCAAAGCGTTAATCAATTAGCTTGAGTTCCATCAAACATGTCTTGTAGCCATGCCCGGAATCATGCGGTAACCGGAATCCAAATCTCGACAGAACCACGCCCCGTTTTAGGGTCAAAGCGGTTGTCATAGCGTTCGAAGTCCGGTGCTAGCTGAGGATGAAGACCAAGATCAGAAAGGGATTTATTCCAGATCGTGTAGACCGTATTGCCGATAGTTGAAATGTGTCCCACATGAGTGAAAACAGCATACCGGCCAGCGGTGATAGATACTTTCTCCATACCTTTCGGAGCAGTAGCGCCCTTCTCCGACTCTACGCCGGCAACATAACGAAATCGACCATCGTCACCCGCTGCGAGGCACACACCGTACGCAGCGGCATCTGAAACAGCAGTGACTTCCACCACACGTTCATTAAAGGTTTGCCACAAGGAAGGGATCTCACTTGTGTTTTCGATGGCGCATTGGACGCCAAGACCGATCACTTCAAACGCAGTTCTATCTCTTAATTCGGGTGCGCCAACGGCGACTAGACGAGATGTATCCATTTCAATTGACTCCTGAAGTTTGAGGTTTTGTATTGAGCGGGCTTGCCGCACGGTGCTCGGTAAGATACCGAAATAACTGAGGAAGGCCCTCGTAAACGCCTCATGAGAACCATATTGGGCATGCAGTGCGATGGTAAGAATCTCATCATCCCCATAGGCGAGGCTTTTCGCGGCGTTGGACAAACGCCTCGATCGAAGATATGCCATGGGCGACATACCAGTTGCTGATCTAAACGTCCTAGACAAATGATACTGACTGATCGAACACAACTCAGAGAGAGAGGTTAGCGTGACCGTTTGGCTCATCCTAGATTCGATCTGCCAGATTACTCGGCCGGTTATGGACACAGCATCATCTCAATATATACACAAACAATTTATATCAATTCTGCAGGCCTGACGCTTGATCGAAATTGCTCAGTCTTCGAGCGCTTACTCTGAATTTTAGAGACCGTTAAAATTAGTGGAGTTCGCGATGATAGTCAGTACCCGAAAGCAGGCTACAAAGAATTAATCTCGAACTCAACAGAAAGGTTAATCGACCAACATGACGCCTACATCACCCACCGAGCGCTAAGTAAGCGTAGCTGTTCGATATCTCTGTCAACCTTGGCCTTTAAACGGATACCGATCCGGCTCTTCAAAAACGTCAAATACAAGGCTGCCTGCTTTTAACTTTCCAGCATGTGGGGTTCCGGCAGGTAAATCCCAACTGTCGCCAGGTGCATAGCTTTTGGTCTCGCCATTGATAGTCAGCTCGATGCTGCCATGAAGGAGCGTTCCCCATTGTGCGCCGTGTTGGTGTTCTGGCAACTCAACGTCCTTATGTATATGAAAAAATACCACTAAAGCCTCATCTGAACGCACCGCAGATGTGGTCACGACGTCTTCCGGGAATGGGATGTCAAGTGATGGTAGAGATTGAATAAATTTTGGATAGTGCATGTGACCTCCTAATGTTATGGGGTTAATACAATCTTTCCTGCATTCCCAGCCTGAAGCACAAGCTGGTGGGCTTTGGCGGCATCGCCATAAGGCAATTGTCTCCCCACTTTCGGTTTTATTGTCGATTCAGTCGCTGCTGCAAGAATGTCTGCCATGATTTCATTTAGATGTGCTTCAGATGCATTCCACAGCATGATGCCTCGAATATCTAACTCCTTCATCATCGCCATACGCGGGTTGATCTCGATCTCTCCCCGGTTGCCGATGACAACTATCCGGCCGTGCTGCGCAGCGACCTCCATGTCTGCAGCAAGATTTTCATTCGCCAACATTTCAAGGATCAGATCAGGACCATCACCATCCAAGGCTTGCCTGACGGC
>CALJAA010000094.1 GCA_938028465.1 uncultured Granulosicoccaceae bacterium
GCCACCTCAACAGCATAAAAAACGTTGCACTCTGCTTCATACTCGCAATCTTTAGCAGCTCCCTGATTGCACAGCCCAATCAACCGCCAGGTAAATCTGCAGAACTTTTGTTTAGCCATGAGCTAATTGATTTCGGTGCGGTGACGCCTAATGTGTCTGTCTCTCGAACGCTAACAATTGAGCATACTGGTAAAGCGGCAAGTCCCAGCTTCACTATCCTTTCAGCAGTGCTCGACGAACTTGACTCGTCTCGCTATTCAACCGATTTTTCCGGGCCAGTAACATTGCTGCCGGGTCAGCAGCTTCAAATCAACGTCACATTTACACCACCACAAAGTGGTATCGCACCTGGAACGTTAGTCATCACTCATACGGCTGCACAGGCGGTTACGCGGGTGGAGCTAACCGGCGTTGGTAATGGACCCAGTACAGCCTTTCTCGCTGTGGATAGCGGTGCAGAAGGTGCTGGGTTTTTTAAAAGTTTTTTAAGTGGATTCCCTTCAATTAAGCCCACTCAGCTGCAGTTCGGCCCTGATCAATCATTGTATGTTGCAACGGTAGATGGCGGGGTGTATCGGATGACTGTAGAGCGTAATGGTATCAATCAATATTCGATAACCGCGATTGAAACTATTGATCTGATTCGAAACATGGTTAATCACGATGATGATGGATCAATTAGCGCTACCCAAGGCAGCCGCTTGGTAACCGGCATGTTGGTAGCCGGTACTGCTTTGCAGCCGATGGTGTATGTAACATCAAGTGACCCTAGGGTAGGCGGCGGCCCCGGAGGTACCAGCACCAATCTGGATACCAACTCGTCAATCGTTTCACGCTTAAGCCTGCAAAATGGCAATTGGCTCAAGCAGGATTTGGTTCGCGGGCTACCACGATCTGAAGAAAATCATCATACCAATGGCATTGCATTGAACGCGGCCGACGATCTACTTTATGTAGCGGTGGGTGGAAACACAAACCAGGGAGCGCCGTCTAATAACTTTGCCTTTCTTCCTGAATACGCACTGAGTGCAGCAATACTTGAAATTGATTTAGCCGTGATTGGCAACGGTACGTATGACTTGCCTACCTTAGACGATGAGGATAGGCCGGGTTCGATAGATGCAAACGATCCATTCGGCGGCAATGGCGGTAAAAATCAGGCGATCGTGGTTGCTGATGGCCCGGTACAAGTGTACGCACCAGGGTTTCGCAATCCCTACGATGTGATCATTATGGACAATGGCAACATGTACACATGGGATAACGGTCCGAACGCGGGTTGGGGCGGTGTACCCATCGGTGACGGCGGTCAGTGTACCAACGCGGTAGTGGAGCCGGGTGCAACTCGTTACGATGCGCTACATAGAATTAGTGGCCAGGGCTATTACGGTGGTCATCCTAATCCAACACGAGGTAATAACGAAAATAAGTTTAATACTACTAACCCCCAATCGCCGGTTCCGTTTTCAAATACGGTTGAATGCATCCATCGCGGTGCTCCAGGTGGCGTTAATCGCCCAGCACATCCAGACAATACCTATATGCTTGCACTGGCACAGTCCACTAATGGTTTGACTGAGTACAGGGGTAGCAATTTTTCAGGAGCATTGCAAGGCGAGTTATTAGCAGCGGTATGGGATAACAGTTTGCATCGAGTTGAATTTAGCGCAGACGGTGCAAGCGTGGTAGACAGTGGTCCCTTGTTTTCAAATATTGATATTCGTCCACTAGATGTCACTGCGCAAGGGGATTTGGATTTATTTCCTGGCACCATATGGGTCGCTGATTTTGTTGCACGTTCAATAGCCGTATTTGAACCAGACGATTATGACGGAGGTGGCGGTACCGGTTGTAATGCCACTGATCCGCAGCTGGATGCGGATCAAGATGGATACAGTAATGCAGATGAATATGCAAATGGTACCAACCCTTGTTCAGCGGCTGATGTGCCAGCAGATGCCGATCAAGATTTCGTTTCAGATCGTTTAGATGATGACGATGACAACGATGGGTTGCTAGATGTTCAGGACCCCTTTGCCGTCGATGTTGCTAACGGTTCGCTTACGGATATACCAGTAAATTTAGAATGGTCCAGTGACAGCCCGGCTGCGGGATACTTGGAAAACCTGGGCTTTACTGGATTGATGGTGAATGGCTCTGACGACTATCTGGATATGTTTGATACCAACCAAATGACTATTGGTGGTGCTGCAGGTGTGTTAACTGTGGATAACGTTCCGTCAGGTGATGCCATTGTCGGTACCAATACTCAGCAGTATGCTTTTCAGTTGGGCGTGAATGTTAATCAGCAGAGCCCCGTGTTCGAAATTCACTCTCGTATTGTTGCGCCCTTTGCTGGCATCTCTCCTCAGCCGCATCAGTCAGTAGGCGTGTTTTTTGGTAATGGCGATCAGGATAACTACATAAAACTAGTAGCCAATGCGCAAGGCAGCACCGGTGGCATCCAATTTATGATCGAGGTTGATGGAGTGTTTTCTGGTTCAACGCAACAGGATGCGATGGTTTACGGTGCGGAGTCCATTGATTTAACTATTCAGGTATCACCTGATACCCAAACCGCCAAAGCGTTTTATAGAATCAATTCGAACGCACAGATTGGCGAGCTGATTGAAATTGCCCAAGCAAGAGACTTTCCGGTTGCTTGGTTAAATGGTGCGACTAAACCTGCAGCAGGCATTATTTCAACATCATTTAACGCCGTGCCATTTACGGCTAGCTGGGATAATTTCAGTGTTGACAACGGCAATGTGATTATAAGCAACAGCGCGCCAGTGGCTAGTATCGTTGCTAATAGTTATGCGACTGTGCAGCAGCCACAGACGCTACAGGGCGAGGCATCTGATGATGGGTTACCCGAGGGTTCTACTCTGCAATACCAGTGGTCACAACTATCTGGCCCTAGTAGCGTGACATTTTCGGATAACGCAAGTGCTGCAACCCAAGTGAGCTATCAATCGGCCGGAGTGTACGAGATTCAATTGCTGGTAAGCGATGGGGAATTACAGAGCACCGCAACGCTAGCAATCAATGTTAACGACCCAACTAATAGCCCAGACAATATTGCACTACGAATTAACGCAGGTGGAATCGAAATTCCCGATAGCGTTGAAACCTGGCAGTCAGGGGCAGCCTATGTCAATACTGGAATTACGTTTGGTAATAATATCTTTATCGATATGAGCGCCGTGCCTGACTATATTCCGGCTGCGCTATTTTCAACTGAGCGTTGGGATCCTGGAACCGAACCTGAAATGCATTGGATGTTGCCAGTCACGCCGGGAGCCTATGAAGTCAGGCTCTATTTTTCCGAACTGTTTCCGAGCACTCAAGGGGCGGGACTACGCGTGTTTGATGTCGATGTAGAGGATCAAAGCATTGTTGGTATCGATGTTTGGTCGGAAGTGGGTGCGAATGCTGCGTTGATGAAAACGATTGAAGTTGACTCGGACGATGTATTGGATATCGTATTAAGGCATGTCACTCAAAACCCGTCTATTAAGGGAATCGAAGTGATTGCCATAGGTAGCACTGAGCCTCCAAACTCTGCACCGGTGGTAGAGGCAGGGCAAGATACTATTGCCCGGCGGGGGCGTCGTATTCGTTTGAATGGGTCAGTGACGGATGACGGACTACCAGAAGGCAGCGTTGTTCAATCACAATGGCGAGTTGTTGGCGGCCCTGGAATTCCGGGTTCGGTAGAATTTACTGCCACATCTGCACTTGATAGTCGTGTTCGGTTTTCAGAATCTGGTCGGTATATCCTCGAGCTCATCTCGACAGATGGTGAGTTATCAGGGACCGATACGATGGAGGTCGAGGTGTGTAGGCGTTTACGTGGGTGCACTTTTTGATAGTTAAAGCCGAACCCTCAACATCGCACCCGCTAAATTAATCCTTCACCAACATCTTCATCGTCGGTTTCGATAGTAATTTCAAACCCAGCCGCTAGCGAAGGCGTGTTTAAAAATTAATGGTAAGTGGGTGGTGACCGGAGATTTCAAAATTCAGGCCTTTACCCATTGGATTAAAAAGCCTTCTGGCCAAGTGATTAATTTTTATACTGCTCATTCCCCTTCACACGAAAAAAGTTGTACGAAAAAGTTGCTGTGCATTTGTTGGTCAAATTTTTTTACAGCCGAGTGCAATCGTATTCTCGCTGTGCATATGAGTACAGCGGGGTTAATCGTGATAGGTAATTGGATTCGATTAACTGTATCTAAATCAAAGCCTAAGAGTGGTAAAACCAATAACCGATGATCTATCGTTTTGTGTTTCTAAAGTCTCTTTGTATTAATAGTGAACAGCTTGCTCCTTCAATGACCCCACCAATTTAGCTGTGACGATTGTTACAAATCTCCGTAATTAATTTGAGATTCATAATTGAGTGTTATTTTTATGACGCCAAATTAATAGCGCATGTAATCAAAAATATAAGTGCGATCCAAGGAGGGTGGATTTGTTTGTTTTTTAACCAACTTTAGGGGTCGAACTCTCATATGAAACTCAATCGAGTAAAACTGAGAAGTGTTGTAGGTGTTTTGTTGTTCACAATAAGTGCAATCGCATCAGCTGATTGGAATCCAAAACCACATTGGAAAGATAGCTACTCGGTGGGAGGTGTCTGTTATTGCGATAGCACTAACTACGACCACAACCTGAGTAGCAAAAGCGCTGATACACCTATCGGGCCGAAAAACGTGGTTCAGATATGTAATGACATTCGCAGAAAGTTGGGCACTGGCCCGACTGATGGGCGCATCCCATACAACGACATCCAATGTGGACATGGCCCAGCAAATGATGCCGCGGATGAAACGGGTTGCCCGGGGCGAGTGGATCTCGGATCACACGGGTGCGGTGTAAAGGGCCCTCGCTGGAATTTGCAGGCGGTTTACGGTGTAGCCGTCAAGCCTGCCGCTAAGCCAGAATCAAAAACTGAAGCGAAGCCAACTCCAAAGCCGGCACCAAAGCTGAGCGTTAAAGCAGCCAGTAACCAAAGCTGTTCGATTGTGACGCTAGGTGGCGTGTCCCTTACCGCTGCGAAGCAACAGTTTGCCACCGCATGCCCAGGGTTAAAAAGGCGAGATTGTGATCCGGTCAGCGGCAAGCGTTGGATGTGCTCAACTGACAACATACCCTCTAGTTTTGTTGAAAAACCAGCGGAACCAACAACGCCATCTCTACTTGTCGCATCTGAGCGAGCAAATGGTGTTTGCGAAGCGCAAGGCCCAACCTTGGGAGCTGCACGTCAAGCTTACGCACTGAGTTGTCCCGCTATCCCAAGAAGGGATTGTGATCCGACAGATAAAAATCAGTGGACCTGCAGCTCGCGTATTATCGGAAGCTCTGCTCCAGGTAAGGCTACCGCCGGTGGAGTCGTACAGGCAGTTTCAACACCCATCGCGCAATCGCCGGTTCAAACTCCTGCGCCAATTTTACAAAAACCGACTCCGTCTAGCTCTGGCAGAATCGGCAAGGTCGGGAGCAACGACTTAGTCGCTCTGCATTATGACAATTGCCCAGATCGTGATGATGGGCATGCATTGGCCTCAGGCAAGGCGGTGGTAGTCAGATCAGGGTTACAAAACGTATTAGTAGTGAACGGTACTTGCGGTGACAGCATACGCAACCGATATCAGAGCGCTAGTGAAGATGTGCTTCGAGCAGTATGGGGTAGCCAATGGTTGGATTCGTTTAATGATTTGAATTCGTCCGTACAGGCGTCCGCGCAACGTTGGGCTAGCGTGTTGGCTAACGGTGGTGATGTTTGGGTTGCAGAAGGCGGCCCTTCGGATTTCACGGCAAGAGTACTGCGCAATATTGACAACCAGTATCCGGCGTTAAATTTAAAAAAAGTGCATGTGGTGCAACATAGCTTTGGTAGTGGATTTAACGAAGCGAACACAAGCCGCGCCAATATCGCTTTTGTCAAAAGCAAAGCCGAATACATTGGCATTGCCAACGGCAACTCTGGTGCAAATAACTCTTCTAACTTAAATCAAAAATCGTCTTTCTTTGTGGCAACTGCAAGGCAAAGCGAATTTTCGAACGAGTGGAACGCAGCGTTTAACTATATGGACCCGAACAGACGTTTGGACTTCAGTGATACCGTTGAGCTGCTATATCTGATTAATGACACAAGGACGAAAACAGTGGATGACTTTGCTAGAAATTATCTGCGTTGATTGAGTGCCGCTTCAGCCATGCTCAGGAATGAGCATGGCTCTGGTCGCATCTTATAGGAAGGAATTGGCACACAGCTACATCATCTGAACAGTCCATTGATAGTTTATCCTATCGATTGTGGAGCATAATCCTGAGGTTTGATTACTTGACTGGGAAGGCTCAACCACTTTAACCGTGACACCAAAATTAAAATCACCTAATTCAATAGGTGTACCAAATAGACTCAGATCACGGCCAGCGGCTGATACTTGCATCCCGTCAGGGATATTGCCGCTTAGCGTGAATTCGTAACTGAACCTATCATCATTGGGCTCATTGCGAATACCAACATGAACCTCTTGGTTATACTCTTGATTGAGGATTGGGTTGGGCAGATTGGGTGGACTTAATTCAGGCCCGTCATTGTCTATACAATCCGAGAGTGAATCGCAGCCACTTACCGCTAAGCTCAAAAAAAACATTGCGGCAATGCGATTAAATTGTTTTATCGATTTGTTCATTGTTGTTAGCATCCCGTGCAGCATTGAATCGCGTTGTGAAAGCCGTCAGTAGTATCCTATTAATTGAATACAGTTGGTTTAAAACCAAGTGCAATTGCATGAAGTAGTCATATTAGCAGTTCGTTGGCCAAGGTATTTGTGAGAATATACATTCAACACTGCTAACTGAGCCCAATATTGACCCTATGCCGACTGCACGAATTCGAGATATCGATATTTACTATGAGTTAAAGGGTAGAGGCCCGCGCCTGCTTAGCATAAGCGGGACGGGCGCGGATTTACGTAACCGGCCAAATGTATTTGATTCGCCTTTGGCTGGCCAATTTGAAATCCTTGCATTTGACCAAAGAGGTTTAGGGCAAACTAGCCGGCCTGATATCCCTTATACGATGGCTGACTACGCTTTAGATGTTGCTGAGTTGTTAGATACCGTTTCGTGGGATAAATGTCATATTATTGGTGTCTCTTTTGGGGGAATGGTTGCACAGGAATTTGCAATCCGTTATCAAAGTTGTGTAAGCCGATTGGTGCTGTGTTGCACGAGTAGCGGTGGAGCGGGTGGGCACTCTTATCCCTTCCATGAGCATGATGATGTAACAGTTGATGGTATGAGCTCCATATTTCTCGCCACCAACGATACCCGTCATGATGATCAATGGCGGAAGGAAAACCCCGAAGTATTCGCGGCGCAATTAGCGCTGCGTAGTATGCAAAGTGCAGGTGAAGGTGAGCCAAATAGGGAGGTCGGAGCACGTCGCCAACTCGAAGCCCGCATCGATCACGATACGTTTGATCGCTTAAAGCAAATTAAATTGCCCGTATTGATTGCGGGTGGCCGTTATGATGGCATTGCCCCTCAAGCTAATCTACAAGCGATTCACGATCAAATAGTGGGGTCAAGGTTATCGTTTTACGAAGGTGGCCATGATTTTTACAATACTGATCCCGTGGCCTACACTGATATCAGTAAATTTATTAATGAGCATGCGGAGCAATAACTCATGACACAAACGGTAATCAAAGACGAATCATCGCCATCCTTTTGGCAATCAGTACTAGAAATGCTAGCAGGGTTTTTCTTAATTCTGTCGCTGGCAGCTTGCGCTTATGGTGTGTATCAAATGGTTCAAGCTAAATCACTTGACGATTACGCTTGTTTGGCAGCGGGGCTTGCAGGTATCTTAGTTAGCGTATTCTGCTTAGTAGTGGCCGAAATAGGCGCTGATACAAAAGGCTTGCGCGAAGAATTAGAAGATCTAGCGGATGCGCGAGAAGCTTGATTAGATGCGCGTGATCTTAAAAGTGTGTTGGGCGATCTGAAATGCAATCTATTGATTGAGGCTAAGTTAACCTAACCAAACTGCCATGTTCGCACTCACGGTTTATGACTAAACCAAACAATGTATACCAGTGCTCTCTTTTACGGCGGTAAAATTCCAGTATTTCCGACCACGTGATTAAGACGGCGATACCCATAGCCGTTAGCACCAGTAGACGTTGAGAGACGTGTCAAATAGCTATGTTTTTTAGATAGCTGTTTTAGTCGTAAACAAACTGGAGTGGTATATGGTCTATCGGAAATCGGCACTTTCATTAGGTGCTGCATTCTTTCTAACAATTTCACCGGGGTTCGCAGCAGACGAGAAGCGGCAAAACTTTAACGCTGGTTCAAATGTATCTGTTGATCAACTCCCACCAGGCCTATTAAAAAGTGGCCTACAAGATCTGCCACCACAAGCACGTTCACGTGCGTTGGATTGGTTGAATGGCTTTAGTTTTCCCGCTGCTGATGTTGATCAGCTTCGCGTTGATCCTAACGGCGCAATATATTATGTTGATGAGTTCACGAGCAGAGGTGAAGCTTTCAGTACTGCTGATATCGATGCGCCTAGCAACATCACGTTAGCTGAAACATTTGCTCTACACAGTAAACCAGGTGCGGCAAACGTGATCTTCGTTGATTTTGATGGACATCTGATTACTAACACAGCGTGGAACAACGGTACTGCAGATTTACTGGATGCTCGATCATTCGATTCAGATGGTAATGAGTCTTCGTTTAGCCCCGCTGAATTAGATCAGATTGCAGAAATATGGTATCGCATTGCTGAGGACTTTTCATTGTTTGACGTTGATGTCACCACAGAGGATCCCGGCGCGTTTGGAAGCAATACGGCCCGCGTACTTATCACGCCGAGCATCGATGCTAATGGAGTCGCAATGCCAGCACAAGGTGCGGGCGGCGTGGCTTACGTGAATGTATTCGGCTTAAGCAACTACGGA
>CALJAA010000095.1 GCA_938028465.1 uncultured Granulosicoccaceae bacterium
TAAATACCACTGAACAAGGAGAACAAAAGTGAAAAGAACAATGTTAAACGTCGCGGCAATTGCATTTGCAGTAACGAGCTTTTCTAGCGTAGCCATTGCGGATGCCGGCGATAGCCCTACACTAAAACGAATTCAAGAGCGTGGGGTGGTCAATATAGGGCATAGAGAAACCTCCATTCCTTTTTCGTATATTGGCCCTGATAATGAGGCAATAGGTTATTCGATTGATTTGTGCTTAAAAATTGTTGATGCCATCAAAGCTGAGCTTGGTATGGATAAACTAGAAGTAAAATACACTCCTGTAACAGGCCAAACGCGTATTCCACTCATTGCCAACGGCGCAATTGATATGGAGTGTGGTTCAACCACTAACAACTTAACTCGCCAGAAGCAAGTGGAGTATCTTCCAACTACTTTTATTACGGGTACAAAAATAGCCTCAAAGAAAGATTCAGGCATTACCGAAATAGAAGACTTAGCAGGCAAGGTCATTGGTTTGTCTTCCGGTACCACGAATGAAAAAGCAATCAAGGCTGTCATCGCGGAGCAAGGCTTGGATGTGAAGGTTGTGCCGGTTAAGGATCACAGCCAAGGTTGGTTAGCACTAGAAACGGACCGTATCGATGCTTACGGGTCGGATGACGTGCTGTTGTTTGGTTTGATTTCTAAATCAAAAGATCCCTCGCAATTTCAAGTCACTGGGCGTTATCTATCGTTTGATCCGTATGCACTTATGGTTCCGCGTAATGACTCAACCTTTGAGCGGCTTGGTCGTGTGGTTATGGCTGGCCTAATGCGTTCTGGTGAGATGAAAGAGATCTACGCCAAGTGGTTTGAGCCAGGACCTACTGGCATCAACATGCCACTGTCTGCAACCTTAGCCACTGCGTTCGAAGTTCAAGCCCTACCGGACTAGTCACTTAGTCTAGTTAACAGCGTTTTCCGGGCGAGGGCTTCCTCGCCCGGGATTGAACAATTACGGAGAATGCATTGAACTACAACTGGGATTGGGGAATCCTATTTCGTGATCCCTATGCAGGCTGGATACTCGACGGCTTAGGGTGGACTCTGGTTATCTCACTTCTGGCCTGGGTAATCGCATTTACCCTTGGGTCTATCCTCGGTGTTTTTCGTACAACGTCCAGCCCGGTCCTGCGAGCAATTGGCACCTGCTACGTTGAGCTGTTTCGTAACATCCCGATTTTGGTACAACTGTTTTTATGGTATTTCGTATTCCCTGAATTATTGCCGGATGACTGGGGTAGATGGGTCAAACGTGATATGCCAGCGCCGGCTTTGACCACAGCCATCGTAGCTTTGGGTTTGTACACCGCCTCTCGCGTGTGTGAACAAGTGCGCTCAGGCATTGAGGCTGTCGGTGTTGGCCAACGGCAAGCGGGCCGTGCAATTGGTATGACAGAGCCTCAGGTTTATCGATACATCTTATTGCCAAATGCCTATCGCATTATTATCCCGCCGCTTACCAGTGAGTTTCTCACTATCTTTAAACAATCATCCTTAGCTCTAACCATCGGTGTGGTAGAGCTCACTGCAATGACGCGGCAGATTGAGGAATATACGTTTCAGGGTTTCGAGGCATTTACAGCAGCCACTATCGTGTACTCGCTTGTTACCTTTACGGTCATGATGTTGATGCGCATTTTGGATAAGCGTACGGCGCTGCCTGGCACCTTCTCGCATGGGGCTACCTGATGGATCTTGACTTTTCAGTAATCCCGGCAAACTCAGAATTACTGTGGGAGGGCATAAAAATGACCTTCCTATTAACCGGGCTAGCCATCGTCGGTGGCATTATCCTCGGTACGATCCTGGCGTTGTTGCGCATCGCAAAAGTACCCGTGCTTGCACAGGTCGCCGCAGCGTACGTTAACTTTTTTCGTTCCTTACCTCTAATACTGGTGATCTTCTGGTTGTATTTTCTGGTGCCACTTATCATGGGGCAGCCAGTAGATGCATTCACATCCGTGCTGGTGGCATTTATTTTATTTGAAGCCGCCTACTATTCAGAAATCATCAGGGCGGGTATTAATTCGGTAAGTACTGGCCAGCTAGCTGCTGCTCGTGCCATTGGTATGACGTATCCACAGGCGATGCGTTACGTGGTTTTGCCACAAGCGTTTAGAGCGATGACGCCCATCTTACTCACACAAGCTATTATTTTGTTTCAAGATACATCCTTAGTTTATGTGGTGGGATTACGCGACTTCTTAGTCAGTGCAGAAATTGTCGCCAATCGCGATCAGCGATTAGTCGAGATGTTTTTATTTGCAGCGGTTGTCTATTTTGTGATTTGTTTTACTGCGTCGCTGGGTGTTAAACAACTTCAAAGAAGGTTTGCCAAATGATCGAAATGAATGCCGTCAATAAATGGTATGGCAAGAATTTTCAAGTGCTTAAGGACTGCTCCTTAAAGGTGGCAAAAGGTGAGGTGATTGTTGTTTGCGGCCCATCAGGGTCGGGTAAATCAACGTTGATCAAAACCGTCAATGGTTTAGAGCCGATTAACAGTGGTGACATCACTGTTGATGGTGTAAGCATCACCGCTAAAAAAACCAATTTGGATAAGATGCGCTCCAGTATTGGGATGGTATTTCAAAACTTTGAGTTATTTCCACACATGAACGTGACTGACAATATCAAGATTGGCCAGCTAAAAGTGTTAGGCCGATCGGATGAGGCTGCAAGCGAAAAGGCGGCCGAGCTGTTAGAGCGTGTAGACCTAACGGAGCATGCGCAAAAATACCCAAGCCAATTATCAGGCGGCCAGCAACAACGAGTAGCCATTGCACGGGGTTTAGCTATGGAACCCAAAGCGATGCTGTTTGATGAACCTACATCTGCGCTTGATCCTGAAATGATTAACGAGGTTTTAGATGTCATGGTGTCATTGGCGGGTGAGGGTATGACTATGATGGTCGTCACGCACGAAATGGGCTTTGCACGTAAGGTTGCAGATAGAGTTGTGTTCATGGATTTTGGCGAAATCGTGGAAGACGCCAAATCAGATGATTTTTTTGGCTCACCACGCAGTGCTCGCGCACAAGAATTTCTATCTAAAATTCTTAATCATTAATTAAACTAGTAACTAGCGCGTCCAAATACGTAGCGCTAATCTAGATCATCGTCTAATTTGCCAGAACTAAGAAGAGTCTTCTGCACGCATACAGATAGCGACCACCAGATAAGGTGATATGCTCACGGGAACTGAGCCCAGATGTAGATGCAGTTTCCAAATAACTAAAAATGAACACCTCCCGCTACTCTGAAAATCAACTGAGCCTTGCGCTTGCCTTAGGTGCTGCGGTATGGGGCCTATATTGGATCCCATTGCGAACGATCGAAGGTGTGGGCATTTCTGGGTCGTGGAGTGTGGTTTTCTTTAATGCTTGCCCGTTAATCGTGCTGCTGCCGTTACTACCCTTTAATTTTAAAAAAGTGAAAGGTGTACTGATGCCCACGCTGTTGGCATCGTGCTTGGTCGGTATCGCTTTTACGCTGTATTCAAATGGTTTGGTTGAAACGACAGTGGTCAGAGCAACCCTGTTGTATTACCTAACGCCCGTTTGGTCAACGATCATAGGTGTGCTTTGGTTGTCCGAGCGCTTGACCAAGGCTAGGGTTATCGCAATTGTTGTGGCATTTATTGGTTTATATTTATTATTGGCCGATGGTGCGGCATCTCAACAGCCTTTTAACAGGGGTGATCTATACAGTTTGTTGTCAGGTATATTTTGGGCGTTTGGTATTGCTGTACTCAATCGTTGGTCCAATATACCTATCCTGCCCCTAACCGCATTTATCTTTTTGTGCACAACTGCTTTGTCTGCATTCTTCGCAGGTGTCATTGTTGCGGATGTGCAACCCGCTTTTGATATGTTAAAAGAAGCATTCCCCACCGCACTGATCTGGTCTGTTGTGATTATATTGCCTGGCTTTATAGTGATCTTTAAAGTATCGCAAATACTATTTCCAGGGCGTGTGGGTATCCTGACCATGTCAGAAGTCGTGGTGGCAATCATTAGCGCATCTCTGCTATTGCCAAACGAAAAGATGGCGCTATTACAATGGGTGGGCGCAGCTGCCATTGTAGCTGCCGGTTTGGTTGAAGTATTGTTTGGCTTCAGTCGTTCAAAAAAAGAAGCCTAGGCTGCTCACTTAAGCAACCAGCCGTTGGTTATGAGCCTGCAACGAAATACTCACCTTTAAACCACCTAGTAGGTCTCCTTGTTCTATTGTTACTGCTCCGCCATAGCGATGCGCCGTTTCTTGCACGATGGTCAAGCCAAGTCCGGCACCGGGCGTGTCTTTAGTCGGTACTCGGTAAAAGCGTTCCAGTATCTTTTTAAAGTATTCAGGTTCAACGCCGGAGCCTGCATCTTCAAATGTTAGGGTTGTCGTGCTTTCGTTTAGTCCCACTGTTATCAACAGGTCAACAGTATCAGTTGCTGGGTTCACGCCATACTTGATGCTGTTCTCGATGATATTGCGTATGGCAAGCTCAACGGCAAAGTTATCTGCGGTAATCATTAAGCACGGCTCACCTTGCATTCTGCAGAGCAGTTGAGGATTTTCACTCATGTGCTCAGCGCTGACTTGCCTAATGAGCTCGCATAAATCAAACGTGGTTTCCTCGGTTGCAGTCGCTTCGGCATTGCGGTTGCGTGCGTACACTAAAAACTGATTTGCCACTCTTGCTGTTCTTAACGCGCTTTGCTGAATTTGTGATAGCCGGCTTTTGGCAGGCACATCGACATATTCTATCGATTGAATATTCGCAACCAATGCTGTTATTGGTGTTCTTAGTTCGTGGGTACAGGTGTCTAAAAACTGCCTTTCAGATTGAAGCTGCAATCGCATATTTTCAATTAACTGGTTTAGTGCTATTACCAATGGTTTAAGCTCTGATGATTGATTGGCTTCGGGTAAAACGCCGAGTTTGTCAGGTGAAGTATCAGACACAACCGTAGCCAATTTCTTTAGTGGGTTGAGCGCTGACGTAACAGCAAGGTAGATGGCTAGCATGGTTAAGATGAACACTAAAAGCAGAGGGATGTATAAAAGTGCCACTAACTTGCGCACCAACATTTTGCGTTGTGTGTCTTTTATTCCTACTGTGACACAGGCTTCACCTAAACAATTTTCAGCGATCACCCAATTATGATCGTCAAATGTGTGAATGTAATCTTGCTTATTGATAGGTTTAGGCAGGGTAAAATCACCTTCGTGGATCATTAAAGTGTCGTTTTTCCACATCATCAAAAACCGATCCGGACGATGATTCAGTTTGATCTTATCGATGGCTTGAAAAGAGGCCATATCCAACCAGTCATCCAGTTGAACTTCGGCTTGGCCCTTTAAGAACAAACGCGTTCTATCAAATACCAAAAATTTGGTGAACACTGCTGCTAGCAACCAAACGAAGATAAGTATAAATGTGATTCGTACCAGTAAACGTCTTTTTAGTGAGAAAGACTTTCCGACGGTACCATGTAACCTATCCCGCGTAATGTTTTGATTAGGTTCGGCCATAGCTGTTTTCTCAATTGTGATACATACACTTCGATTGTGTTCTCTTCAACATCTTGATCCCATCGATAAAGCGCATCTATTATTTGTTGTTTTGTTTTAACTCGTCCTTGTGACTCTAGTAAATACTGCAATAATCGATATTGCCTTAACGGTATCTCAAGCGTCTCGCTATCCAGGGTGACTTTGATTTGCTCTGGATGGAGCTCAAGTCGTCCATATTTAATCATCGCCTGTGTGCGCCCCATGCTTCTGCGCATTAATGCTCTAACACGTGCTAAAAGCTCATTCATGTCAAACGGCTTAACGAGGTAGTCGTCTGCGCCGCTATCAAGGCCCAGCACTTTATCGCGCGGTTCGTCACGAGCGGTTAAGAGCAAGATAGGGACATCGTTTCCTGTATTACGTAAGGTTCGCAATAGGGATAGGCCATCACCATCAGGCAATGTAAGATCCAGGATGATTAAACCAATGCCTGAGCCACTAATAGCTGACTGTGCTTTAGCGATAGTGTGGACATGCTCTAGCTTATAGGTCGTTTGAGCGATAATATTACTCAGCCCATCGGCTACCATCGCATCGTCTTCTACTAATAGAATCTTCATAGCGTTCTTGACTGTCAAGGTGTTCGTTAGTTCCGGGCAAGCCGCGCAAATATAGCCGGATAGTCAGTGCATTGAGAAAGCATCGACAAAACCTTCCTTGGTTTTGCCTGCTTTGCTACTACTCTGGAAAAAGAGTGGTTTCATCAAGCTAATATGGTTTACTTCTTTGGTGGAAGATCAACCATGAAAATAACGGCTTCTTCAGTTTTGCTGCCATTCTTAGCCCAATGGTTAGTATCAGCAGTTTCGATCCAAGAATCACCAGCGGTGTAAGTGATTTTCTTTCCATTGCGGAATTCAATCACTGAGCCGCTGATCACGTAAACAATGCCAGGGCGCTCGGCATGTGAATGTTCAACAATTTCAGCGCCAGGTGCAAACGTGATACGGCGGCCTCTAAAATCATGGCCTTCCATGACAGCGATCTGTGCACCTAGGTTGTTTTGTTGAACGACGTCAAAGGTCATGCCTTTGGTTTGAGTAGGGGCTTGGTTGCCAGCTAAAGCGGTTGCCGCTACAACTAAAAGAATAGTGGGTAGTGCGATTTGTCGTAATTTCATGAATTAGTTTCCTAGTGGTTAAGTGAGTTAATTCAGTCACAAACGCTATATGTCTGTGATCGATTTAAATACTAATCAGGGAAACTGATTGTTAGCTGACGCTATGAGATATCTTTTATATTGGGTTCTAATACTTTGTTTTACTATTTATTTTTGATACCTAAGTTGAGCTTCCATTAATAAACCGGTACCAACACTGTTGTATAAATCACCGGAGATCAACCTAGCATCGGGAAATGCGCTACTGATGCAAGCTTGAACCATGGGTAGCGCTGTGGAGCCACCGGTGGTGAATACAGTATCAATATTTTGATGGGTTAAGCCCGCTTGGGTTAGTGTCTCCTGTAGAGTGTTGAATATTCTTTCGATATCACGTGTTAGTGACTCTTGCAATTGCGCTTGAGTGAGGTTGCAGTTGTCGATAGTGATTGCAGGGCTATCAACAAACAGCGATTCTAAATCGATAGTTGTCTGGTTTACTGAGGAGAGTTCGATTTTTGCCTTTTCAACTAAGCCAGCCAATTGGTGCCCTTTGCGTTCCATGAGTAACTCCATCAATCGATCTAACCGTTTTTTGTCGCTAACGATAGGACGTAAGTTTTTAAGTTCCATCAGTACGCGTCTGTCGTATAAAAGATGAATTTTGTGCCAAGTAGCAAGATCGAAATAGTAAGAGCCGGGCATATCCAAACCGGGTTTATCAGTCATCGACATACCCATACCGAACTCAGGCATGATGCTGTTAATCGATAGCCTTGCATCAAAATCAGTACCGCCGAGGTGTACGCCGTGGTTGGCCAGAAAATCTTGCTGACGATCCGCTTTTCCATGTCGGTCAGGTGAAAGCTTGATCAATGTGAAATCTGAAGTACCACCACCAATATCAATGATCAGCGCTAATTCTTCTTTACTGACTTGTTGCTCGTAATCCAGTGCTGCTGCGATGGGTTCGTATTGAAAGGAGACTTCTTTAAAGCCCGCCAGTCGCGCAATCTCCTCTAGATGATCCTGAGCAGCTTTGTCTAGTTTTGGGTCTGTATCGTTAAAATAAACGGGGCGGCCCATCACGACGGAATGCAGTGGTGGCGAGTTTGGCCCGTTAAATGTTTCTGCTTGAGATTTTAGGCTAGCGATAAAAAAACCAATGATTTCATCGAATGAGTAAAAGCGGTTCTTGACTTGAGTTTTGTCGCCCATAAATGAGCCACCCAATAAACTCTTCATTGAGCGCAGTAGGCGGCCGGGCTCCCCTACCGTGTAGCGGTCCATTGCGCTGCGCCCAAAGCTTACAACGTCATCTTCGAAACCAAAGAACAAAGCACTGGGTAGGGTTGTTTGCCATTCACCATTGGGATCTTGCTCCAACGGCACCATGGTGGGTATGTGTTCCTTAATGACGCCTACTGTCGAGTTAGAGGTGCCGAAATCAAGTCCGCAAATAGTCATGCAATTCTCATTTTCAAGAATGGAGCCCAGTCGGCCATGTTACTACAGGACGTTAGCCTTGATCGTTTTGTCGCTGTCGCTCAGCACTATTGATTGGCGATAAATTAATCAGTCGGGTCAGTCAGCGATAGCTGCTATTATGTGCAGCCGCGCCGCTCCATAGCTGCTGTTTATAAGCTAAGGTGTTCAATCTAAGTAGGTATCACCTTGTCTTCCTCATCTAGCCCTTCACCAGTATTTAGCACACTTGACATCGATCCAGGCATCTTAGAAAACCTGCAATCGTTAGGATATGAATCTATGACACCGATTCAGGCCCAGAGCTTGCCGTTAATCTTGTCAGGCCGTGATGTGATTGCCCAAGGTAAAACCGGCTCAGGTAAAACAGCGGCATTTGGCTTGGGTATTTTGTCTAAGCTAAATGCCAAGCGATTTTGCGTGCAAGCGATAGTGCTATGCCCAACCAGAGAGCTGGCTGATCAAGTCGCGGAAGAAATCCGCAGGTTGGCTAGATCAACCGCTAACACGAAAGTGTTAACCCTAACCGGTGGCACTCCGGTCGGGCCGCAAATTGGCTCGCTTGAAAAAGGCGTACATATTGTGGTGGGTACACCAGGCCGAGTAGAAGATCACATCAGGCGTGAAACGTTGGATTTAGATCATGTTGAAACCCTAGTGCTAGATGAAGCTGATCGCATGTTGCAGATGGGTTTTGAAGAATCACTCGATGCAATCTTGGCACAAGTGCCAGCAACGCGACAAACCTTATTGCTCAGCGCGACCTATCCAGAAAAAATTGAAAATATCGCCAAGCGCGTGATGAAAGATCCTGAAATGATTGTGGTGGAATCCACCCATGATGAAACCACCATTGAGCAACACTTTTATAAACTATCTGATGGTGAGCAGCGCTTAAACGCCTTGCGCTTGTTGCTACTGCAGCATCAACCAGAGTCAGCCTTAGTCTTTTGCGCGACACGCAACGATGTTCGAGAGGTTAGCGAGAAACTACAAGGCCATGGTTTTAGCGTTTTAGCCTTGCATGGTGAACTTGATCAGCGTGAACGCGATCAAACCCTCATCCGTTTTAGTAATGGTAGTGCCACCGTATTGGTCGCAACTGATGTTGCGGCCCGTGGGCTCGATATTGATTCACTTGATGTCGTGGTGAACTACCACCTAGGTCGCGATGCAGAAGATCACGTGCATAGAATAGGCAGAACAGGGCGCGCTGGCGGTAGTGGTATGGCTTGGTCGTTTTATGATGGGCGAGATAAACCCAAGATCGAACAACTGCAAGAAACCTTAGGCCGGGCCATAAGAAACGAAAGCTTGCCACCACCGACCATACTCAAACAGGCGGCGCCACGCGCGCACATGGTCACGCTGTTAATCGATGGTGGAAAAAAACAGAAAATCAGGCCTGGCGATATTGTGGGTGCCTTAACGGGTGAAAATGGAATTGAAGCGGCTCAGGTAGGCAAGATCAAAGTCGTTAGCAATCGCTCGTTTGTTGCTGTTAGGCGCGACTCCGTAAAGGCTGCTTTGGCGAAGTTAGGCTCAGGTAAGTTGAAAGGGCGTTCTTGCAGAGTTCGTACACTTTAGTCGAGTTACTCACTATCAAACTAAAAAGGGGCGAAGAGTTATTACTCCTCCGCCCCTTTCGTATCTCTATCTAATTCACTTTTCAGCGCCTATGCGTGCTTTGGTTACGCCGGGCAACAATTTCTAGCTCGGTTGTTGCACTTGCTGATAACGGAAGCTGACTAGCCCAGTAAACATCGCCACGTGAAACGCCGATATCTTTCAGCGTTGCGTCATCCATCGATAGTAAGTCCCTCATAGCTGCTCTATCCAATCGACGGTTGCGGCGTTTAGCCAAGTAGGACAATGCTCGCTTCAACGGATTTGCTGTTGGTATCGCAAAGCTAATTGATTGCCTTTCAGCGCAATGGGTGTTGGGTAATGCGTTGCGTAAAGTATTCATGGATTTTGCCCCTTACGTTAGTGAGCGTGCTTGTCTCGGCAGGTCTTGCCGATAGAGCAGTGGTGCTCGTTAACGAGCCCTGTGTTAGCCCGTAAATAGACTTTGCGGCTTGGCTGTGATTTAATCAAACGAATAGATTTGAATCTATCTGTCAATTAAGTTGATAGCCGAGGAAATACTAATGAAAACAGCCACTTCAATGAACCAAATGCCGCTTTTAGAGCTGGATTTGTTAAAAACGATCGTCGCAATTGCTGAAACAGGCAATTTTTCAGCAGCAGCAGCAGCCGTCCATCGCACGCCATCAGCGGTATCCATGCAAGTTAAGCGTGTAGAAGAGTTACTCGGCCGCCCGATTTTTAATAGAGACTCACGCTCGGTGCAATTGACCGCCGAGGGAGGGCTGTTGTTGGAACACGGCCGCCGAATGTTAGCGCTTAATAAAGAAGTCGTGACTCGGTTTATGTCGCCTGATATTTCAGGTGTCGTTCGCCTAGGGGCAACTGATGATGTGGCGGAGCGTCATCTGCCTGACCTGCTAAGACGCTTTGCTCAAATCCAATGCTGCGTCACTGTTGATGTTGTTATCGATAATTCGGCTGTTTTAGAAAAGCGTATTAACAAAGGCGAGATGGACTTAGTGTTAGTCACGTGTAATCCGTATAAACCACTACCAAAAGGCACCGAGCTAATTCATCGTGAAAAACTCGTTTGGGCGGGTGTCCAAAATGGCGTAGCGTTTGAGCAAAACCCGTTACCGATTTCAGTGTGGGAAGAGGGGTGTTCGTGGCGTAATGCAGGTTTAGACAGTTTGAAAAAGATAAACAAGGAATATCGAGTTGCGTTTATGAGTGCTCATATTTCCGGACAACGTGCGGCCATATTGGCTGATCTTGCCATTGCACCCGTACCAGAGTCGGCCTGCGTTAATGGCTTAGTAGAACTAACTGAAAAACAAGGCTTGCCAGCCTTACGTGACTACGGCCTGGGCATGATTGTGCACAAAGATCCAACCGCGTCGATTGTAGCCGCCGCCCAACATATGCGCGACAGTTTCTCAATGATGGCCGCCACGGCTTAGTTTTAGTGACTACAGCATTAAAGGTTAAGCTTAATGGCTAGAAAAAATCGCCCACATACGCCAGATGGTCGGTACTTGGTTTCGAAAGGTATTTTAAAGCGTTGCACCAACCCAAGCCTAGAAGATGGGTATAGGCGCAAGACGTTAAAAATAATGATGAAAGCGCGTATGAGTAAAGACCGCGATGCTGCGCTTGAAGCGAAAGTTGCGTTGGGTGAGGCAGGCCCAGTTTGGTGGGATGACGGTTCACCTGATTACAGTGGCAGTACACCCGACGCAACACCCTATGATCAGTGGTGGGCTGGCTTGACTGATGATGAGCGTGCTGCAGGTGCTTAGTGAGGAATAACCACAGTTGTTACTACCTCCAATTGATCATTATTTAATGCAATAAACACAATTTCGCCAGACGTCGGGTATACGCCAGTCAAGGCCGTGATATTAACTTGATGCGTGACTAATATAGCCGCTTGATTACGCGGTTTACTTTCGTCGAGGCGGTCTTTAATCCAATGGTTTAGTTGGTTAGTTTGTAGCTCGCTGCTTGAGCGATCTTGGTAGAAAGAATTTAACATGGGCAAGGCTTGCGCTGGGCCTATCCCCAGCTCTGTTGCTGTATCTATACACCTGCACCATTGGCTCGAAAAGACATCTGCGTTAGTTATGCCGTAGCTCTTCATTTGTGCGCCGATCTTTTGAGCTTGTTGTATACCCTCTGACGACAAGTTACGCTGCGTTTTGCAATCACCCAATGTGAATTCAGATGGGTCTCCATTGCCCGGGGCGATCGCATGGCGCATGAGCGCAACAACCTTGCGTTCTTTAAGGCTATTGAAGGCATTGGCTTCGTTAGAGGCATGGCTGTGCGTCGCAATGATAAGTAAAAGACATAACAGCAGGCAGCTCTTCCACATACCATCTTTGATACTGCGGAAATAATGGTTAGCTCGCATAGGTGTGGTTCCTTTTAGTTAAGACAAGCATCAGTACGTCAGATACTATGAGCAGTAGCGTTATATCTGAGCATGCAGAAATTGAACAAGACTATCTTAATACTAATCAGCACTGTCTTTGGCATCGCGTCTCGTATTGCTCCCAAGCTAACGGGGCGTGCCGCTTTTCGATTGTTTTGTACAACCTTTGAGCCCGGTAAAAACTCACCTCAGCGTAAGGCTATTCTGCAAAGCGCACAAAGCCTATTCAGTACCGCGACTCAGCATGACGTGCCGTACAGTAGTGGTACCGTCGCCGCATTTGAATTTAAGCCTACCAATAAGCCCAACAATATGAGTGACGATGCTCAAACTAAAACGGTTTGGGTAGTGCACGGGTGGCAAAGCCATTCCTTGTTTATGAACAAGTTTGTTAGCCCTTTGCTGGAGCAGGGCTTCAGAGTTATCTGCATTGACCTACCCGGGCACGGTGAGTCTTCCGGGCGTACGTTTCACTTACCAATGGCTGTACCATCACTGCATGCAGTACGAGAAAAGCTAGGCGATTTTGATGTGATTCTATCGCATTCGCTTGGTGGCGCAGTGGTGGCTGCCACCTTAGCGGGTACGCTACCAGATTACCCAGCGATACCCGTTTCCAAGTTAGTCATGATCAGCCCGCCAGATTCCATGACCAAAATATTTAACGACTTTTCAACTATGGTAGGCCTAAATCAAAAAGCCAACGATGAGCTGCACGCTATGGTTACGCGTTTAACTGGCTTGGTTACTGATGATTTTGACACCAGCTCGCAATTACAAACGGTCACCACTGAATGTTTACTGATGCACGCGCCCGACGATAAGGAAGTGCCGTACAGCGAATCTGAAGCGATAGCGCGCAGTAACGTAGCGGCAGTGCTTAGGCCTATGGATGGGCTAGGGCACCGTCGCATCATTGCATCCGATGATGTGGTGAAGGAAGCGGTTAGTTTTATTGTTGCTTAAACGCCTCTTCTTTCAATTGAATTGATAAATCACTGTTGGTACAAACTGTCCTTACCGAATTGCTTCTGTAGCGTTTTTTACCAACTGTGAAAATAGTTGCGTCCGATATAGGACCAGCTCTTGGTAGTCTGATAGCGTGATTGTCCGTTATTCAGATAGTAGGGAGTGGTAAATATGTCTGGTTCATCAGCTGAACAACAGGTTCAACAATGGTTAAACGATTTTAGTAAAGCACTGCAATCGGGTGATACCGCTGCGGCCTCCAATCTATTTGAAGAGGAAGGCTTTTGGCGTGATTTGGTTAGCTTTACGTGGAACATAAAAACGTTAGAAGGCAGGGCTGCAATAAAAGCCATGCTTGATTCATGTAACGCTCAAACCAATTCTTCTGATTGGGAGATTGCAGAACCGCCTTCCGAAGCTGATGGCATAGTAGAGAGTTGGCTAAATTTTAAAACTGGCGTTGCAACGGGTTTAGGCCACTTACGTTTACGCGATGGCAAAGCATTTACGTTGCTTACAACGATGGTCGAGCTTATTGGGCACGAAACACCCGAAGGCCGTAATCGCGGTATGGGTGTGGATCATGGAGAAAGTATTGGCCGTAAAAACTGGGCTGAGAAACGCCAAGAAGAATCCGAAACCCTAGGCTATAGTGAACAACCTTACTGCGTCATCGTTGGCGGTGGGCAAGGGGGTATTGCATTGGGTGCACGTATGCGTATGCTAGGTGTACCAACCATCATTGTCGAGAAAAATGCACGGGCAGGTGATAGCTGGCGTAACCGCTATAAGTCGTTGTGTTTGCATGATCCAGTCTGGTACGACCATCTCCCTTATATTCCGTTTCCCAAGCATTGGCCCGTCTTTGCGCCTAAAGATAAATTGGGCGACTGGCTTGAGATGTACACAAAACTCATGGAGCTTAACTACTGGGGCTCGACTGTTTGTCAATCGGCCACTTACGATGAGGCTGCGGGTGAATGGACGGTAAAGGTTAAACGAGAAGGTACGGTGATTACATTAAAGCCTAAGCAACTCGTGTTAGCTACGGGTATGTCAGCAAAAGCAAATATTCCACAGTTCCCAGGGTTAGAAAAATTTAAAGGCGAGATACAACACTCGAGTCAGCACCCAGGGCCAGATGCCTATAAAGATAAGAAGGTTGTCGTCATCGGGTCCAATAATTCTGCGCATGATATCTGCGGCGCGCTGGTTGAGCAGGGGGGAGATGTCACGATGGTGCAGCGTAGCAGCACGCACATCGCAAAGTCAGACACCTTAATGGAGTTGGCCTTGGGTGGTTTGTATTCAGAAGACGCCATAGCCAACGGTATCGATCATCATAAGGCTGACTTAATTTTTGCGTCAGTGCCTTATAAAATCATGCATGGTTTTCATATTCCCGTGTATGAGGAAATGGCGATCAGAGATAAAGATCTTTACGACCGGCTTGAAAAAGCTGGCTTTATGCTCGATTTCGGCGAAGACGGTTCAGGCTTATTTATGAAGTATCTCCGTCGCGGTTCTGGTTACTATATTGATGTAGGTGCATCTGAGATGGTGGCGGATGGCAAAATCAAACTGAAAAGTGGTGTTGCTGTT
Source organism: uncultured Granulosicoccaceae bacterium (assembly GCA_938028465.1). Classification (GTDB taxonomy): domain Bacteria; phylum Pseudomonadota; class Gammaproteobacteria; order Granulosicoccales; family Granulosicoccaceae; genus Granulosicoccus. Next base: position 14,772 of record CALJAA010000095.1, read on the forward strand.
AAAGAGATTACTGAAACCGGCGTGGTATTCGATGATGGTAGTGAATTACCGGCTGATCTTATTGTGTTGGCAACGGGCTACACATCAATGAATGGCTGGGCAGCTGATTTAATTAGCCAGGAAGTAGCCGACAAGGTGGGTAAGTGTTGGGGGCTTGGCTCAGACACAACCAAAGATCCTGGCCCCTGGGAAGGTGAGCTTCGTAATATGTGGAAGCCGTTACAACAAGATGGATTGTGGTTTCATGGTGGCAATTTGCATCAGTCGCGTCATTACTCGCAATTTTTATCACTGCAGATCAAAGCGCGAATGGAGCAGATACCCACGCCGGTATATGAGTTAGCAGCCGTACACCACGTTAGCTAATGATGTTGATCGTTTAAAAAAGGGGCGGGTGTTGTTAACACCGCTGCCCCTTTTTTATTTTTTGCGCCTTGTAGCCGATCATGCAGATTCATTACAGTTCAATCCGGTACCCAGTTCGGGGGAAGTGCACACAGACGGTTCCAGCCTCGTCGCTCACTCGCTCAATTGAAACCGTACTGGCATCAGCGCTACGCACAATCCCTTCAACCCGTTGTTCACCACTTTCCACATCTGGCCCGATTGATATCGGGGTACCCACGGTTAGGCCCTGTGGCTCGTTGTCAGCTACTTGGCTCATGCTCGTTGGCTCTGAGCTTAATGCCAGTGCTAATGCTTCTTCTGCAGATAAGCTGCTTACCGTGCCATGACCAATTGACCGCACTGTTTTTTCCCAACGCTCCAGATGTTGAAATTCTGAAAGCAGCGCAGGCCCACCTTCCCAGCGGCCACGTATAAACCAAACAACGTGGTAAAACTGTGCATCGATAGCGGCCGCTTCTGCGCCTGTTAAAAATGCTCGCCCATCACTGAGGTTGTTATCAAGCCAGGTGAGCGGCGCGCGTAGTTGGGCGACAAGGTGGGGGAGTTGAGCGTTGGCTTTTTTTAGCCCAGCAGCCCAATCACTACCAAGATACAGCTTGCCACGATCTTCTGCAAAATCGGATGGTAAGTTGTCGCCTGCTGCACCAAGCACAATCTTTACACCTAAGCTAAACAGTTCACCGTCAGTCCAGCGACTAAGGCACCACATCAAACCGCTATCCGAAGAAGGCATAAAGGTTGGAGTCGGGTAGCGACGCTCTAACTCACGAATAATGCACTGACTATCACAATAGATATCAGCGCCAATTTGCATAACGGGTGTACGCCGGTAACCACCGGTTAGTGCAGTGAGTTGAGGTTTAGGTGGTAGGCGCGGTATTTCTACATCGTGCCATGCTAGCCCTTTGATACCAAAGGCAACTCTGACCTTTTCAGCAACTGGTGACTGAGGATAGTTATGCAGGATGATATCCGATGAGCTCGCTGGCATGATTGATTCCTTTGACTTGTTAGGCAAAGTCTATCCTGTCAGCTGGATAATTGCTTGGTGCTATCGCATTCGATGCGCCTGGATCGGCTGTTGGCTGTTTTCATTAGTACTGGTGGTTATACTGAATATCAATATACTGGTGTGTGCAGATTTGCGCCGCTTGAGCCTGTCCTGTATTTTCGTAAATCGTGGCGGTCGTTATGTCATCCCCGCGAAGCCTGTCATCCCCGCGTAAGCGGGGATCCATACTCCGATTTTAGATGGATCCCCGCCTTCGCGGGGATGACAGGCCTCAAGGGATTAATGGCGGAGAAAAGCAGGATGCTTCCGGTCCGTGCTTATTCATTACCGTTTTAAGGACGCTTGAAGGATTTTTGCAATTTCCCTAAATTCATCGGCTCGGCCACTGGAGTTTCGCCAAGCTAATCCGATTTTTCGGCTAGCCTTACTTTTTAACGCATGCGCTTCGACGTTTGTACCCTCTAAGATTCCACCGTCTATTGCAAGTTGCGGTAGGTAAGTTACACCTAAGTCGCTTCCCACGATTTGCACTAAGCTGAAAAGGCTATTGCAAGAAAACCGGCTGATACGCTCACGATTCTTTTTACTGCATGCTGATAATGCGTGTTCACGCATGCAGTGCCCATCGTCGAGCAACAAAATCGAATTACTTTGTAGCTCGTCAAAATTAGCTCGTTTGTTATCAATCAATTTTGTGCCTGATCTAAAAGCAAGTGAGAATGGGTCATCGCAAAGCTCTAGTGTTTCAGTATTTAAAAGATCATAGGGCAGTGCTAACAGAAGCAAGTCGAGTTCGCCATCCAGTAGCTGTTGGTGAATAATTGCTGTTTGATTTTCGGTTACACCGATGTCTAGGTCAGGATACGATTCCTGAATGTCAGGAATGATGCGAGTGATCACGAAAGGTGCAATCGATGGAATGATACCCAAGTTAAGCTCGCCGCCCAACGGTTTGTTGGCAACATTAGAGATTTCCGCTATTCCGTTAAGGTCGTCGAGTATCAACCGAGCGCGATCTACAACCTTGTTGCCAATAGCGGTGAATACAACACTGCGATTGCTTCGATCAACAAGCTGTGCATCGAGATTCGATTCTAACTCTTTAATCGCTGAGCTGAACGCTGACTGGGTAACAAAGCAGGCATCGGCCGCTTTACGAAAATGCAATGCCTTATGCAGCTCAAGCAGATAGCGTAGTTGCTTAACAGTAGGAAGGTTAGCCATCGATGAGATTTATCTCGGTCTTTGGAGTGAATACGGAAACGCACTAACGGCGATGCTGCGTTGTAAGAGTGGCTGAATTTGGGCAAGTTCAATTATCTGGTTAAAAAATTCCAAGATAGTGATTAAACACAATGGGAATGCCTATTCGTCGCCAATTACGGTAGGTAACACGCGAATGTTGGGTTTTATTCCATTTAAAAAATCGAATATCAGCATCGAAAACAACACAGATAGAACTCGAATCTTTTAGCCCTGAGTAGGGTCCATCCTTTCGGCTTTGGTGCATACAGCAGCTAAGCAATTGTCTTTCAACTTACAGGATAAATCTATGAAGCAAATTCGATTTCCCACCAAGAGGGCTGCCTTGCGCATTGTGACGCTAGCAGCAGTTGTATCACTGGCCGCTTGTAGCAGTGACAACGATAATAATACGCAAGCTAACCCAGAAGTTAATCCAGATGAGCAATCACAAGCCTCGCAAACAGAAGTAACTTATGCTGTTGCGCTTGAATCATCACAAGAAGTGCCACCTGTTTTAGGTAATGTGTCATCTGGTACTGCCAGTATTGTGTTAGATACAGAAAGTGGCGCGCTTGCAGGGCAAATCAATATTGTTAGCTTAAGCGGCCCGGCTGTGGCTGCGCACATCCATGAAGGCTTTGCCGGTAATAACGGTGCAGTCTTGTTCCCACTCACTGCGAGTGATGATGGTTTATCGTTTAGTGTTCCAGAGGACACCGTGTTAACTGCCGATCAACAATCGCAGTTTTTGAATGGTGGGATGTACCTAAATGTACACACTGCAGATAACCCTGGTGGTGAAATACGTGGTCAAATTATTCCGGACGGTATTGAAGTTATCCGTAGTGCTTTGAGTGGTGATCAAGAAGTACCACCCGTACAATCCTCGGGTTCAGCAACGGGTGTTATCACAGTTAACAGAGCAACAGGCGCGATATGGGCAACGGTAGTGACGGATCTTCCAGAAGCAGCAACGATGGCGCATATCCATCAAGGTGCAGCGCGTACCAATGGCCCAGTGGTAATTGGATTAACACAGGATGCTGAAAATCCTGATACCTGGCGCTCAGCCGCTGGGGATACGCTCGGCGAAGATAGCCTTGCAGTGATTGATACTGCAGGCTTGTACTTTAATGTACACACTGCATCGAATCCGGGTGGTGAAGTTCGTGGACAGATTGGTGGCACTAGGTTCACCGTGCGTATAGATAATGTGTCTACATCAGATACCTTGCCTACGTCACAAGGCTCTGTTGCGGTACCACTATCGCCAGGTGCTTATATTGTTCATCAAGCTGTTCGTAATCCATTGCTTGATCCTCGGTCTCCAGCGGGTACTGCACTAGAAGCATTAGCAGAGGATGGTAATCCAGCCGGTATGCCTGACGAGGTTCCTGGTTCAGTCGTATTCAACACACCAGTGGGCTCCAGTGCTCCTGGGCCATTACTGCCTGGTGGTTACTACGTATTCAGTTTCATCGCAGCGCCGGGTGACAAGTTAGCATTAGCCACTATGTTTGTTCAATCTAATGATTGGTTTTACTCAACAACAGATGCCGATGACGACAGCATTAGTTTGTTTGGGGCAGACGGGCAAGCCGTTACAGGCGATGTTAGCGATCAATTGTCATTGTGGGAAACTGAAACTGAACTTGATGAAGAGCCGGGTACAGGTATCAATCAAGCACCTCGACAAAGTGGGCCAAATACCGGGGTTGATGAGGTAGGTACTGTGGGTAGCCTTGCTGGGAAGGGTAAATCAGTTACTTTGAATGGGCCGGTAATTCGAGTGACGATTACGGCTAACTAGTATGGAGTGATGTTGGCAACGCTTGTCATCCCCGCGTAGGTTGTCATCCTCGCGAAAGCGGGGATCCATACTCCGATCACAGATGGATCCCCGCCTACGCGGGGATGACAGCCTTTGTGGGGATGACAGCCTTTGTGGGGATGACAGCCTTTGTGGGGATGACAGCCTTTGTGGGGATGACAGGCAGCGTGGGATGACAACCCTTAAATCTCCAAATGCAACTTAGGCTTCCAAAATGGTCTAAACAATTCGATCTTTGGGCATCTATTCATAACCACTTTTAAGCCTGCATCCTCTGCAAGCTTTGCAGCGTCATGATCTACCACGCCAATCTGCCCCCATAATACTTTTGCACCTATAGCTATAGCTTCCTCAGCAACGCTCATTAAATCTTCAGAACGCCTAAACACATCAACCATATCAACAGGGCGGTCTATTGCTGATAGCGATGGGTAAACTGGTATCCCACGGATCTCTTTTAAGCCTTCACGTGGGTTAACGGGGATCATGTCATAGCCTGTTTCGTGTAAAACGCGCAGCACGCCATAGCTAAACTTTGTTTTGTCTGGGCTTGCACCGACCATGGCAATCGTTTTTACTGATTTTAGAATACCCTGTAGGTACTCATCAGTATAAGGTTGTGTATGGTCCATGTTATTGGTCCTTCGGCGTGGCAATGTCCGCCTTGAGTTCGTGGGGTTCTAATGGGTCAAGAAACGGATTGCGATAAAGTTTGTCGTGGCTTTCAACACCAATTTCGAGCGTGATGTCTGAGGTTGGTTTAGCAACGCACAGGATCACATAGCCGTTTTCAATTTGTCGATTGTTTAAGGCAACCTGCTTAGCTTGATCCACTTCTCCTGAAATCAACTTCGCAGCGCAGGTGATACAGCCACCGTATTGACAGCCATAAGGCAGATCAACGCCTTGCTTCCGTAGTGAATCTAGTAGTGGCCGATGTGCATTCACTTCAAAGGTGGCGTTGTCGTGATTGGCTAGAGTAACGGTGTGTGTGCTCATAACCAAATGTCACTCGTACAATCGCCGCCGGGGTAGCGCGTTTCATGGCAACGTGAAGGGCCATTTGGCTCTTTGCCAAAATCAACCAAGAAATTTTGATCGATCTCCATCCCGCCTTTGTCGGTATCGCAATTCACCATCAGCATGCAGCCACCATTGGTGCGAATCTCAGGATAGAATTGGTTATCCCAAGTGCTAAACAATGAGGTGGTGACGTACAGACGTTTACCGTCTAAGGAAAGCTGAATCATTTGTGGCCCACCGGTGACTTTAACGCCATTGACTTCTGGCGCTTTATCGAGCAAGCCACCCAACCATACTTGGCCCGTTAACACCGGGTTATGTGGGTCTTCAATATTGTATTGGCGGATATCACCGTGTAACCAATTGCACAGATATAAAAACTTATCATCCATACTCAGCAAAATAACGGAGATAACGCCCGGTACAGGGATAGGCCAATCAGGGTGAGGTTCGTTCTCTACATCAATTATTTTTTCCCACTGCCATTCCTCATTGTCGTCTTTCCACCAATGAATGATGTTTGCACTTAAGGCTGCTCCGCAAAACCCATGAGTAGAATCAGGATTATGATGAAAGCGAACTTCTAGAGGGATAAGGCCATCCTCACCTAGGTAAAAAGTTTGCTTGGGTTCTTTTTTTTCGAAATCCCATAGGTGTAAACGCCTGCCGTATTTAAGATGCCCGACTTCTTCTAAGTCGAAGCCTGGCATAAACGTATTAGGTGCGGCCCATTCGGATGAAACCATTACGTTGTGGCGTGGCTGATACCAAAAATCATATCCAAACGGGATATCGCCCATTGAGTTTTCCCAACGGCCGAGAATTTCAAAATCCTTGTTTAAGTGTAGGTAGCCTCCAGGTGCTTCACCATTAGCATCGCCCAACATAGAAATGATGATCTCAGAGCCAAGGCAGTGAATGGTGTGCGGTGCGCTAAGATTCGTTTTAGCTTTGATCTTGGCACCGTCAATCACTTTAAAAAGCGTGGGGTTGCGCGGATCGGTTGCGCAGTCAATAACATGAATGTTAGATGAGCGAACACCAGGGACCAACATATATTGACGGCTCATCGTGCTGTCGTCAAAACAAGATGAGCAAGCGTTCCAGCCCATGTGATGTAGCTCATCACCAATACCAGGCATTTCACAACGGCTGATAACTTGTGAGTAAGTTGGGCTATCCGGATCGTTGTCGATGGTGGCTAAATAGTCCGGCTTTTGAATGCCAGTACCCGTATAGATGGCGATGGTGTAAAGCAGTTTTTCACGAGGGGCCTTCATCGCCTCAGCAGGGGAGGAGTAGCCCGGTCCACAACATTCCATAATGACTTTTCCGATTAGCTAATAACGGTAACGCTACGATACGTATCATGTGGATAAGACAACGGTAATCATTGTGCTTTCCAGCTGCTGTCAGTATATCGCGTCAGTGATCTCCCAAGCTAGTCGTAATACGCCGCTCTGCTATCCCAAAATCACAGGAATCATTGAAACCACTAGCAGGAGCGCCATAACATAATTGAAATAGATCGACCGATTTCCCTGTGCCAGAAACCCGCGAAGTGATACGCCGAAAACCGCCCACACGCTCGTACTCGGGATATTGACTAAGGCACACACAGGGATCATCAGAATCAGGCTGGTTATGTAGTTGTCCGGGTTGGTGTAGGACACCGTTAAAATGGGTGCAACTGCCCATGCTTTGGGGCTAAGCAACTGAAAAAAAGCGCCTTGAATCAACGTGACTGGTTTTGCAAAATTACCAGAAGGCTCAATGCTTTTAGAGGTGTCATTGCTATGAAGCATAGGCCCATTTTGTGAAATTTTCCAAGCAAGCTTCAGCACATAGATAGTGCAAACGCATTGCAACACTGTGTAAAGCGCTGGATGTAATTTGAAAACGTGCTCCATACCGAACCCCACTAAAAGTATTAGAGACATAAAGCCTGTGCAGATTCCCAACACCAGCGGGATGGAACGCCTGAACCCGAAAGAGGCACCAGAACTTAATAACATAAGATTGCCTGGTCCTGGTGTGATGGATATGACCAATGTAAAACTCATTAGTGCAAGCAATGTATTGGTGTGCATTAGTCCTCTCCTTCTTATGGCCGTAAGTTTGATAAATTATGAGTGTCAGCGTGGATGAGTCCAGGCTGGTAACAGGGATTGGGGGTCTAGCTCTAATCCTGACTTATAGGCAATACCGGTGTAAGCCATTTTTAATTGCAACGTACCGTTTTGGAATGCCTTAAAGGTTTGTGTGCATCCGCCCAGATGTTCTCCGGCAACATAAATTTGGGGAATGGTGGAAGACGAAGTGCATGCAGCCAGCGCTCTCTGAATCTCTTGTGTCGTGCCGTATTGACGGCATTCTCTAGAATCGATATGGACAGTGCGGTAATCAACCTCCAATGCCTGAAACAGTTTTACTGCCGACCAACAAAACTCGCACCATTCCAGTGAAAATATGACGATGGGAGCTAGCGCATCTTCAACAATTCCCTCAATCAGTTTGCGTTCATCTTCTGTGCAAATTAGCTCTGGCTTCTTATCCTCGACCGTTGGTTGGTCCTTTGCTGTTGAAGAGGCTGCTCGACTAAACTGATAACCTTCGGTGGTTGCAGAAATGGCGGCTTCTTCAGCTGACATATCAGCTTCAATGTTGTCAAAAAGTGGTGTACTTAAATAGCGCTCGCCGGTATCCGGCAGCATGCATAAAATATTTGATCCCGACGCGGCGCTTTGTGCGATATGCAGCGCTGCTGCGAATGTCGCACCACCTGAAATCCCGCAGAAGATGCCTTCTTGACACGCCAGCTGTCGCGCCAACTTCAAAGACTCCGTGCCTGATACTGGGACGATGTTGTGTATAAGCTCGTCTGTTACTACATCCTGAGTCAGTTTTGACAGAAAGTCGGGTGCCCATCCCTGAACCGGATGCGGTTTAAACGCAGTATGACTGCCAATGGCATCTCCATTGGCGTCAAAGGATTGCGCGATGCCACTGGCCAACACGGGTGAGTTTTCAGGCTCCGCTGCAATGATTTTGGTTGCTGGTGATTCATCACGTAACACGCGAGCCACGCCTTTTAGTGTTCCACCGGTGCCATAGCCGCTGACAAAGTAATCTAGAATGCCAGCGGGGAAGTCCCGCAAAATCTCTTTGGCAGTGGTGTTGGTGTGTATATCTGCATTAGCGTCATTAACGAACTGTCGACACAGAAACCAACCGTGCAATTTGGCTAAATCCGCAGCCTTTGCCAACATACCGCTGCCCATTCTGGTTGAAGGAGTGAGTATGACCTTGGCGCCCAAGTATCGCATCAGGCGTCGCCGCTCGATACTGAAATTTTCTGCCATGACTACGACTAAGGGGTAACCCTTTTGTGCGCAGACCATTGCTAGTGCTATTCCGGTATTTCCGCTGGTGGCCTCGATAACCGTTTGCCCTGGTTTTAATGAACCGTCCTTCTCTGCGGCTTCGATCATGCCTAGAGCCGCGCGATCTTTAACCGACCCCAAGGGATTAAACGCCTCGACCTTCACGAACAGATTGATACCTTCGGGCGCGAGTTTGTTGATTCGCACCACCGGTGTATTTCCAATAGTCGTAAGAATGTTGTCATGAGCGTTAGGCAGTGGAGCCAGCTTTTCTACGGGAGAACTATCCGCATGCATCGGCTTTTGGTTCTTCATAACGTTAGCGACAACCGCCGATAAGGGGTAACTCAATTTCACTGTATTGCTGTTCATGTGCTGCAACCTTGTTGTGTGTCAACCGAAGGGTTAAGACCTGTTTGCATTAACGGGTACTGATGTTTGACTAACAGTATCGGTCGTCCAGGTTTCAATTGAATGACTTGCCTGCCTGGATCTTGTTTCAATTGTTACCAGCTGCATGGCCATAACAATTGAAACAAAAGAGTGCTCTGCCTGTAGTCGCAGTGAAACGCTTGCGGCCGACACTAGCGTTGTCCAAAACATAAACGGATGTTCGCTGTGTTGTTGAAACTAGCTGACATCGCAGGAGAGAGAGATGAACAATCACATACCGCCAATAGTCGATTTCGACAGCAGCCACCACATCGCGGAGACAGGGGAGCTAGTTATTGCCTTACATTGCTCGGGCGGTAATGCCAGGCAGTGGCGTGGCCTAGCTGAAGAATTGGGTACGAAGGTAGAGCTACAAACCCCTGAGCACTACGGAACTTCACCAAACAAAAACTGGCCGACTGACAAAATGCTCACCTTGGCTGATGAAGCTGTGCACAGTCTGCAGCTCATCGATAACACTGATAAGAACGTGCATCTGGTTGGTCACTCTTATGGCGGTGCGCTCGCTTTGCATATTGCCATGGCCAGGCCCGATAGGATTTCCAGCATCTCACTTTACGAGCCTTGTGCATTTCACCTTTTGCGCAGTCTAGGGGTAATGGCTGCCACAGCACTATCTGAGATCAACAGGTTCGCAGCAAAAATTTACCAACGGGTAGGAGAGGGAGATAATGCTGGGGCAATGCAAGGCTTTGTCGATTATTGGAATGGTGAAGGTGCCTTTTGGGCAATGAAACCTGCGCACCGAGACCATTTACTGCCTTGGGCACCCAATGCCGTCAATGCGTTTGACGCTTTGTTTGCTGAGAATACTCCACAGTCTGAATACCAGGATCTTAATGTGCCGGTGCAGTTAGTTGTTGGTGGCAGTTCTCCCGATCCTGTTCGTGTCGTGTCGTCTGCTCTTGCACAGTTGCTGCCGGATTGCCGGATAAATGAATTGCCAGGTGTCGGGCATATGGGGCCATTGACTCATGCCGGCGCGGTGAACCGGATCATAAAGACTCATATTGAGTCGAATTCAAGCCATGCAAACTCACACGTAAAAAGGGTAGGTGTGTCGGTTGACACGGTTGCTGTGGCTGCTTGATTTGGAAGGTTGTTTTTTAATCGTTTATTGAGTTGTAACAACTGAAACAAAAAAACAATCACATGGCAATCGAATAGTAACAAGCCGAACCGATACTAGTAATCAAACATAGAGACAAAATGTTTTAAACGGTAACAGCTAATCAAACTGATGCCTTTTATTTTAGTAGCAACATCAATTTAAACCTAAGGAAAAAATATGAATAACGTAGCCATCAATCCAAACACTATCGATAACGGCGTTAATGTCGAAGCACTTTTAGGTGCACGTGAAGCGTTAACGGCTGCACCTGCTGCGGCACGCTTTCAGTGGAGAGCTGCCTGTGAATGGGTTCGCGGAACACACAGTCGAACCAGCATCCAGAGTTTCTCTGGGCTAGGCGAAGAGCAGTCACACAAAACCAGTACATCGTTCGATACCGATCATCCAGAAATATTTGCATCTGAGGATGCAGGGCCTACTCCGGTAGAGTACGTACTTGTCGGCTTGGCGGGTTGCCTCACTGCAGGTGTTGCGGCTGTTGCCCAAAACCGAGGAGTGCAGTTGCACTCAGTTCGCGCCGTTTTATCCGGTGATATGGATATCCAGGGAATCTTAGGTATCGACCCCGACGTCAGAAACGGTTTCGACAACATCGTTGTTAAGTTCGATATTGATGCTGATGCATCACGGGCTGATATTGAAGCAATTGTGGCTCAGTCGCAGAAGCGCTCTGCCGTATTTGATGCGATCGCTAATCCTACTGATATTTCGGTAGTCGTTGCGTGAAGCAATCCTCTTCGATATCGATGGGCAGTGATGCCGGCACCGTTACAACAGTAGTTATCGGTGCCGGCCATGCTGGCCTAGCAATCAGCCAGCGCTTGAGCGGTCAATCAATTGATCACGTGGTACTTGAGCGCGGCGAGATTGCCAATTCGTGGCACACCGAACGTTGGGATTCCCTGCGATTGCTCACGCCTAATTGGCAGAATGCCTTGCCGGGATACCGCTACGAGGGGGGTGATCCGGATGGATACTCAACGATGCCGGAGATAAGCAAGTTTATCAACGGCTACGCGAAGAGTTTTGCTGCACCCGTTAGGCCCAATACGTTGGTGACCTCCGTAAAAAAAACAGGGGATGGATACTTAGTGCAGACAAGTGCTGGGATTTGGAAATGCCGAAGCGTTGTTCTTGCCAGTGGTGCTTGCAATAAACCTGCAATACCAAAAATAGCAGATGCCTTGCCCGCATCGATTCGGTCACTTGCACCAATGCATTACCGTAACCCGGCGCAACTGGATACGGGCGGTGTTTTAATTGTAGGTGCCTCAGCTACAGGGTTACAACTGGCACAAGAGATACAGCGATCTGGTCGGCAAGTTACATTAGCCGTGGGAGAGCACGTGCGGATGCCAAGAACTTATCGAGGGCGCGATATTCAATGGTGGATGGATGCGGCTGGTATTTTGGATCGTAAGATTGTTGATGAAGATGATGTATTACGAGCTCGACGTGTGCCGTCACCACAATTAATCGGCACACCTGATCGGGAATCACTGGATTTAAATGTGCTGACTGGCGAAGGCGTGTCAATAGTAGGTCGATTGGCCGCTATCAGAGAAGAGACCGCACTTTTTTCGGGATCGTTGCGAAACTGCTGTGCAATGGCCGATCTAAAACTGAATCGCTTGCTTTCAGAGTTTGATGAATTTGCATCGACTACACCAGGGATTGATAATATTGAGTTACCCGAACGATTGATGCCTACACAGGTTGCACAGCGGACGCAGCTAAAACTTAATCTATCACAACAAAACGTTCGCACAGTTATATGGGCAACAGGCTATCGACCGGATTACACTTGGTTGGATGTGCCAGTGTTAGATCAAAAGGGAAAGCTCTGTCACGACGGCGGCGTTGTCGGCAAAGCGGGGGTCGAATCTGATGGCTTGTACGCAATGGGGCTGACCTACATGCGTCGGCGTAAATCAAGTTTTATCTATGGCGCTACGCAAGATGCTATGGATATAACTGAACATCTGTATAACTTTCTGGATAGAGATGCGTGGCAGCGTCGTAATAAATCGTTGGTTAGCAATTCAATCCGCCGGATCGAAAATATACCCCAGTCCACGCACAGTGCGAATTATCGCAGGTTTGGCGGGATTTAATTCCAGCTTGCGTCTAAGCCTGAGAATTCTGATATCGATGCTGCGATCAAACGGATCCCATTCTCGATCACTGGCCATCTCCATTAGTTGATCACGATTCAGCACGCGGCCTTTGCACTTAACAAATAGTTTTAATAGAGTGAACTCCATCGCCGTGAGGGTAATTTCTTTGCCGTCTCTGCCGGTTAGTTGAGCGCTGGATAGATCCAGCTCCAATCCTGAGAAGCTGATGCTTGCACTGTTGTCGATCTCTTTTGCGTCGATGACTGGCTCGCTCTTATTGGTTCTACGCAAAACAGATTTAACGCGAGCTTCTAGTTCTCTAAGGTCAACGGGTTTGCCTAGATAATCATCTGCACCCATTTCCAAACCAATAACCTTATCGATTGGCTCATCAGCAGCAGTTAGCATGATCACCGCAATTTCACGTTCGATGCAGACCCTTCTTAGAATGCTCAGGCCGTCCTCGCCGGGCATATTGATATCGAGCAGGATCAGATTGATATCCTCATACTCCTGCAGAGCTCTATCTAGTGATTCAGCATTTTCAGCTAAGGTGATTTTAAATTCGCGTTTGGTTAGGTACTTACCAACCATTTCGCGAACGTCAATTTCATCGTCGCAAATCAATATATGTGCTTGCTGCTTCATGATTTTATTTCCTCGATGACGATAGGGTCTGTAGCGCTTCGTAGAGATTGTATAAGCGATTTTAATTCGCTTGGGGACACCGGCTTCTCGATTATTTGATTACGTGCTGCTTTGCGAATGTTTTTCGCATCGTTGCTGATTGCATCGCCTGTGACGAAAATAAATCGATCTGTAAGCGATGGCCATCGTTCTTCAATTTCACGTAACATGCCCATGCCGCCAATCCCGGGCATTCTTAAATCACACAAAATAACGTGGTAGGCGCTGTCGTTTTGTAATAACGCCAAACCGGTTTCCGCATTGATGGCTGTTGTTACCTCAACCCCCATACTCGCTAATAATTTCTGCATCACATCCGACACGTCGGGTTCGTCTTCCACCAACAGCGCTCTAATTACTCCATTCGTTGCAAGATTGGGGGTATTGAGTTTTTGGTCATTTTCGTTTGATGATATTGGCAAACTGACTTCAAACGTTGCGCCGCCCAGTTCACTATCGGATACGGTGAGGTTCCCCCCATGCGAACTGATAATTCTATGGCTAAGCGCTAGCCCAACGCCTGTGCCTTCTCCCACTGCCTTGGTGGTATAGAATGGCTCGAATATTCTTAGCCGATGGTCACTATCGATACCCGGGCCATTGTCTGATACCCGGGCGATAATTCTGTTGGTTGATTTATCAAATACCGTTGAAATTTGGATAACCGGTGCATCGGCATTGCCAGCTAGTGCTTGTTCTGCATTAATCATCAAGTTGATAAATACTTGTGTTACCTGATCCTCATCAACTAATACCAACGGCAGCTTGTCATCCAATTGCAATCGGGTTTCAATACCGCTCTTGCCGATATTGTATGATGCGATCTCAAGCGCCATCTCGATGACATCATTTAACTTGCTCTGTTCAAGTTGTGTTGGTTTTTGTCGGGCCATTGCCAAAAAGGTTTTAACAATTTTTGCACACCGCTCAGCTGAGCGACTTATTTTGTCTATTCCGTCAAGCGCATCGGCATCGCTTACTTCGTCCTTAAGCATCATCGCGTGCCCAAGAACAACTGACAATGGATTGTTGAGCTCATGAGCAACACCTGCCAAGAGTTGACCCAATGCGCTCAGTTTTTCATTTTGAAAGGCTGTTTCTCTGCGGCGTGTTAGTTCTTGTTCGGTGGCGCGTTGTTCGGTCACATCCCGCCACGCTATGACGAAGCCGCCGTCGCTGGTTGCCCGCCTAGAGACTGAAAAAGCTCGTTGATCTTGTAGCTCAAATTCGTATTTGGCAGTGACGGGCTCATCTTGTTGTCGTGGCCAACCCACGGCCAACGGTTCATGATTTTCAGCGCTAGCGTGTTCTACGAGTACGGTATTTTTAACGCCCGGATCCAGATAGCTAGAAATAGGTTTATTTACATCGAGATAATGTTGGTTGGCCATTAATAGCCGATGATCAGCATCGAATAAAACGAAGCCTTGGTCCAGCGCTTCGATGGCGTCAAGCAGGCGTTGATTGGTTTGTACGATTTCATTACGTTGATTATGCAATTGAGTCATGTCCTCTATTGACATAACCACTGCGGGTTGGTCTTGATAATTGATCATGCGTACCGATGTGCGGGTAGGAAAGGGGTGACCCGCTGTATGAAGCATCGTACTATCCTGATCATCTAAGCGAGAAGTCGATAGCACATCTGCGAGCATGTCGGCGTAGCTGACTGGATCCACAAATACGGCTCGAATATTTTGTACTGGTCCGAAGGTTTCTAACCAAGCCGGGGTGCGATAAAGAATCGTTCCGTCCGATAAACTACACAATACGATTCTTGAGGCGCAGGCATCTAGAATATTGCGCAATAAATCATCGGCATGTTCAATAATCTCAACGGCTTCGTGCTGTTCAGTCACATCCACATGGGTAAGTACAAAGCCGCCTTCATCTACCCAACGAATACCCATACGAAACCATCGATTGTCTAAGTTACAAGCATCAAGGGTTAAGGGTGAATTGATGCCGCTGGCTAGGTGGTCATCTAATTGAGCTAATTGTGAAGCGCCGTGCTTACGGCTGGCTTCAACCAAAAATACTGACCACGACAAACCGGGGTGTAGAAAGTTAGTTAAATCCGGGTACAGCCGCCTGAACGCTGTGTTGCAATACACCAGCTCATCGGATTCACTAAATAGTGCAAACCCCTCTGATAATGCTTCTACGCCAGCCTGCATCTGGCGTAAATTTATTTCGGTTTGTTGTGGCATTTGTCATTAAAACTTGGCCTCAAATGAATTATGCCCTATGCCAAAGCCCGTCTGCAGTGCGTTTTGTTTCACTTTCGTTTCAAGTCGGCTGTTTAATGTTTAAATTGTTTCAAATTGCGTAACGTGGTTTAATTTACGGGTAGATAGGCGAGGAAGTTGTGTATGAGCGCCGAGAGCTTGTATGTAAAGTATGGCGGCTTTGGTAAAGTTAATCGAATTGTTATGGCCTTCTATGACAAGCTGCTTGATTCCGATGAAATAGGCCCGTATTTCGATGATATAGACATGCCTCGCATGATTGATCATCAAACCAAATTTATTGCTAGCTTGTTAGGAGGTCCTGCTGCCTTCACTGACGAACAGCTCGGCAATGCGCATGCTCGGCTCGCCGTTACCCACGGCCATTTCGATGAACTCAAAGTAATTCTACAGTCAACTCTAAGCGAGCACGGTGTCACTAGTGATGATTCAGCACTTGTGCTCAATGCAATTGAGGCTCGGCGCGCGGTTATTGTAAAGGAGTAGTGGTTGCACAATGTCAATTGAAGCTATCAATGAACAGTTACTGCGCTCAGTAGGTATTGGGGTAGCGCTGTTTAGTCGAAGCGACCTCACGCTTGAATTTTCCAATGATGTGTTTGAATCCTGGTTTGAGGACAGCAATCCAGGGGATGGTATTGACGCTATTTTTCCAACTCTTGATCTGGACAACATGCTCACTCGAGTGCAGGAAGATGGCAAGTATTCCACTGAATTAAAGTTCCGCAAAAAACGCCGAACCATAGTCGTTGCTCAAATATTTAGCCTAGCGGATATTGGTGGTCAACAGTTATTGGTGCTGGAGTGTCAGAACATTACCCGAATACGCGAATTGGAATCCATGATTGAAAGCTACTCCAACATGGTTGAACGTAATGCGCGTGAAATTCAGCGAGAAAAAGATCAAGTAGAAAAACTACTCCTCAATATTATGCCCAGAGCGGCCTACGAGGAGTATCGAGATTTTGGTGTAGTGGCGCCACAACGGCTGGAGTCGGTTTCAGTTCTGGTACTTGAATTTTCTAACTTCAATGAAAACGTCAACACGCTGCCTCCCGCTTCGTTGGTCAGTGAACTCAATGAGCTTTACAGCTCATTCGATCGCATAGGTGATCAGCTTGAGTGTGAGCGAATACGCTCAACCGGCGATTCTTATCGATGTATGGCTGGTATGCAGGATCCTAACGTAGATCATTTGCAGTCGGTTGCTAATGCGGCAACGCGATTCATCCGATACCTAAACCGGCGCAACGAGAGTGCAAACACCAAGTGGCTGTGTCGAATTGGTATCGGCACCGGTTCGGTAGTGGGCTCTGTTGTGGGCAACCAAAAATATGTTTATGACATTTTTGGCGCTGCCGTTAATGCCGCTGTCAGCGCACGGACACACGCCAGTGAGATGGAAGTACTGCTAGCCGATGAGGCGGTGGGTGATCTGGGTGGCCGATTGCAACGCCTGGATGCAACTACTGAAGCGGCTCGAGAGCAGAGTCTAATAGCCCTTGCAGACATCTAATCCTGCAAAAATCCAAGGTGCGTACAGGGGTTGCCCAAAGTAACAATTGAAACAAAACACATCTATTCACTGAAGTGCTGCTGAAACTATCTCCGACGATACTGTTGTTAAGCAACGATATGCGCCGCTTGGCCGGGAGAATATGAAGATGAGAAATCAATCAGTTATTGCAGTACCAGATTATGGGCATGTGGATGAGAGTGTTAAGCAAAGTCGCCATACCAACATTCTCAGTACGATAGGGAACACCCCCGTAGTACGTATCAACCAACTAGCGCCGGCTCACGTCAATTTATTTGTAAAGATTGAAGCGTTCAACCCGCTTGGCTCTGTCAAAGATCGATTGGCACTGGGCGTAATAGAAGCAGCAGAGCGCGATGGGTCTTTGCGGCCTGGACAAACCGTTATCGAAGCAACCAGCGGAAATACTGGCATTGGATTAGCCATGGTTTGTGCGCAGAAAGGATATCCACTCGTGGTCACCATGGCTGAAAACTTTAGCGTAGAGCGACGGCGCTTGATGCGCTACCTTGGTGCTAAGGTGATATTGACACCTGCGTCAGCGAAGGGTTCTGGGATGTTAGCAAAAGCGTCCGAGCTGGCGAGTAAGCATGATTGGTTTCTTTGTCGACAGTTTGAAAACGAAGCAAATGCTGACATTCATTCTCAAACCACAGCGCTTGAAATACTGGCTGATTTTCCAAATCAATCATTGGACTACTTTGTAAGTGGATTTGGCACTGGTGGTACCCTGAAAGGAATTGCTCGAGTACTGCGAGCGCGGTCTCCAGGCACTAGGATAATAGCAACCGAGCCGGACAACTCACCTTTATTGTCTAGTGGTATTGAGCAAACCTATTCAGAGAAGGGTAGCCCTGCTGTAAGTCACCCCGCGTTTCGCCCGCATTTAATGCAAGGTTGGTCACCGGATTTTATTTCTAAGCTGACCGCGGATGTGGTAAAGCAGAAGCTGATCGATGCCATTGTGCCGGTAGATGGTAGCGACGCCTTACGTTTGGCGCGAGTATTGGCTCGTCAAGAGGGCATTTTTTGCGGAATATCGGGAGGTGCGACGCTCGCGGGTGCACTGGAAATTGCAGAGCAAGCTGAACCGGCTTCAAATATTCTATGCATGCTGCCTGATACTGGCGAGCGTTATTTAAGTACGCCATTGTTTGACGACATTGATGCGGAAATGTCAGATGATGAGATTGCCATTAGCCAGACAACACCCGGTTTTAGATTTGATATTCCGGCCGCTCCGCCACCCGAAGTCGCACCAGCTTCCGTGTGTGCTCCAGCTGCAGCAACCGCCTATGTTGAATCGCTTGTCACATCTAAAGATGAGCCGGTGGTGATGTTCTCATTGCAATGGTGTGAATTCTGTTGGTCAGTGAGAAAGCTCTTTGATGAAATGGGTGTTAATTATCGATCAGTTGATCTTGATTCTGTTGAATATCAACGCAAGGACTTAGGCGGAGACATCCGGTTGGTATTGAAGGAGCTAACGCAATCACCCACCATCCCGCAGATATTTGTTGCTGGCCAACACGTAGGGGGTTGTACTGAAACCTTCGATGCGTTTAAAGATGGGAGTCTTCAGAAGCGCTTAGCTTCTGAAGGCATAGCCTTTGACCACGAGAAGGCTCTAGACCCCTATAAACTACTGCCTGCCTGGTTACATCCGCGGTAGTTGAATGATGTCCTGACCTGCCGGTTCTTACTGTCAGGTCAGGGCAGATGTGTTATTTCATTTTTTCTAAGTCGTTTTCCATTTACTTTTCGCCCGTTTATTCTTTTCCTCTTCAACGCCTTAGTCTCGTGCCAATCAGTTCATCGTTTAATGGTGATTAAAAAGCGGATGCAGCTTTCGGTTTTGACCCTCTGTAACACTCGAAACAATAAAAGTTATTCGTCGCAATTCTACTGAAACATGTGTGGCCGATACTGTACTCACTGCTTGATTAAAGCGATAAACGAATTTAAGAGGGAATACAGATGAGCATGAATAACTCAATTGACAATGCATACCAAGCATCGAACAAAAACGATACTCCAAACACTGCCATGCCGAGTTGGTCAGAGGATGACATGGAAGAAATACTCGTTGAAACGCCGTGGGAGCTGTTTTCGTTCGAGCTCGACAACTGGGATGTTATCAACAACCATTCAGCAAAAATTTAACCAAAACCAATAATCATTTAACTAGTGAGAAATTAATCCATGAATACTAAATCTACAATCCAAACTGCACGAAATACTACCTACGCGATCGTACCAAGCTTACTGTCTGTTCGTAAAATTAAAGCAATTGTCGTCA
The DNA here is from genome assembly GCA_938028465.1 of uncultured Granulosicoccaceae bacterium. Taxonomy (GTDB): domain Bacteria; phylum Pseudomonadota; class Gammaproteobacteria; order Granulosicoccales; family Granulosicoccaceae; genus Granulosicoccus. The sequence goes on from CALJAA010000095.1 coordinate 34,148, forward strand.
GAATAATTGAGCAAATAAATCGAATGAACGCCGTGTTAGAAGAGCGCCGGCAGCTATCACGATTTTCTCCAAAGATGCTTGCCGATATAGGCCTAGATGCCGAAGCTGCCAGGCAGGAATATGTTCGTCGATACTTTGATCTACCAGGCGGGCGCTGGTAGCCGATCAGGGGCGGAGGGGTTGTCTAACAACCCTTCGTCCTTTTCTGATGCCGTTAAAAGGTTACGTAAGCTACCTTACATTTGCAACACACGCTACCTATTATCGACTGTACTTAGCGTCAAGCTCGTCTATCGCCTGAACGTTGGATGCAGACCTACCCGCCACATCAAATGTCTTTGATAAAAATGCATCGGCGATGGACTTTGCCAACTCACTGCCAATGACACGCGCCCCCATGGTAATGATCTGAGCATTATTGGAAAGTGCTGCACGTTCGGCGGAGTAGGTGTCATGACACAAGGCTGCTCGTATACCGGGCACTTTATTGGCAGAGATACACACTCCAATGCCGGTACCGCACACCAGCACGGCACGCTCATACAAGCCTTTGTTTAATTCCGAACAGACACGATCACTAAGATTGGCATACAGCTCGTTTGGTGAATCTGGATTATTTGAAAGATCTGTTACTTCGTACTTATCACTAAGATAAACCGCCAGTACCTGCGCAAGCTCTGCACCGGCGCTATCACCTGCTATCGCTATTTTCATATTTGATCCTCCGCTTTTGATGTTGTGCGAGATGTTGATTATCCGGGTAGTGAATTAAATTCGAATTTAAAAGGCTGATTGTCATTTATGACAGTTAGGATGGCGCTGGTTAGCGGTACGTCATTTGGGTTTAGGTTGCCGTTCGCACATGCTGCTCTAAAGCCTGGTAACAATTGCTTGCCGGTGTCTACGCCTTCGACAGTAACGTTGTGCATATCCGATTGAAGGATTTCCGATAGCAGCCTGCCGGTACCAAGGTATTGGCCTAAGCGGCTATTTCTTCCGCCACCAACCGTTACGTGCAGATCGCCAAGCCCGGCAAGGTCAAAGGCAGGGTTGTGCTTCGGTAGCTCATTTGCGTTTTGTAAATCACCCGGCGACGTCACATCGCGCTTTATCCAATCACTTAATGTGGCAATTTCATGTACTGCTTGATTGAACAATCCGGCTATCGGATTTTTTGCATAGCCATCATCTAATGTGTAGGCCGTCAACATCGCGCTGACACCGATGCACATGAAGTTCTTAAGCGCGGCACAGGCTTCCAAACCAGTGAATTCGGTATGAGTAGTGATGTGGTAGTACTCTGTTTTCAATAAATCACGCAACTGATTGGCTGCGGATAAATCTTCAGAGGCAAAACACACGCGAGTAGGGTAGCCCAATGCTAGCTCACGTGCGATGCACGGCCCGCCAATACCCACGATGGCACCTGCTGGGTTCGTAAGTTGTTTATCAATAGTTTGTGCATAAGTACGCGGAGCACCTTGATCATGCGCAGCTGTTACAAGCCCTTTAGTGACTAGGGCAACGATTCTCGGTGCGGCTTTATGCCGTTGGATTATATTGAGCGCCCAGTCAACACCAGGGCTACTCACTCCCAATACAACAACATCGGCGTTGGCGAAAATTGCATCATTGATGTCGCTTGATTTAACTGCGACCACATCAACCGGCAATTTGAGCTGCAGCCCGGAATGCGTGTGATTGAGTTTCAAGCCATCAATAATGCTGTCATCGAGCGGAGAGCCCACCAGTGTTACCTCATTATTAGCAGCAGCAACGCTTGCTAAGGCACTGCCCATGACACCAGCACCCAGTATGATTATTTTTCCCATAAAAATGCAGCCTTGGCTTGGTGTCAGATGGGCATGTCCTGAGTAAACGACCGCAAACCAACACTATCGTCAACAATGTCGAGCATGCTAAAACGATCTCGTATATAGCGAGCGCCAGTAACGGCTTCTCGATAAAAATCGTTATCCAGCTTAAGCTCAGTTGCGGTGCGTTGACAGCCTGCGTCCCTCATGGCACTGCTCAGTTTTTCATAGGGCAACATGACAGCTTGTAATCGCGATCGTATGTCTTCCCATTGCGAATCAAAGCGTTTGTTCAGTGCATCTGCCTTTGCGCTATCGAGGGCTTTCTTGCTTGTCTCTGCCATCATGGTATCGGCTAGGTTTGGGCCGAAGCGTTTAAGCATGTCATTTTTATCTAGCTGAGTTGGGCGCATGAGGGGAGGGGTTTCACTACACAAAATCTGATTCTGTAAATTTGACATAGTGATGGTAGCAATACCCACTTGTTCTCCATGTGACGATCTGGGATGTTTATCCCCTGCAAACATATCGATATAATGCGAGATCATGTGCTCTGCCATACTACCGCTATGCGTAGTATTAAAAAATCGCGTACCCAATCCCATAATCGCTGAGATGCGTGTCAGCATACCCAGTGCTGCCAAATCACCTGAGAGCATATTGCTTGCGTTGTCTACCATGTCTTGCTCATCATAGGCTAGTAATGTGTAAGGCGTGTCTGTGTAAGGTGTATCGAATAAAATGTGCGACATTAACCAATCAACCTGCGCAGTGGTTCGGCAAATCACATCAGCGAAGGCTGCAGAGATCAACCGTTTTGGGCATTGCGCAATAATCGATAAATCAAAAAAGGCACCTTGCGCGCCACGGCAACTGATCGATTTTTTGAATCCATCAAACGATACGGATGCGGTGCCGGTAGAGTAGGCGTTCATTGGGGAGGTGGCGAATACAGAATAATCGCGTTCATCGAGAAAGCTTGCGTACTTCACCGTGTCGTTAACGGTACCTGAGCCAACTGCAATACGTGCTTCGCAGTTTCGGGTGGCTTCACGAATATGTTTTACGCCATCTTCTGAACAGCTGGGTTTATCCCAAACGTATTCTTTTACGTTTTGTCCATCAGCTTTTAACGCTTTATATATTCTGTGCCCTAGGGCATCGTTTGTGTAGGGATCAGATATAACCGTAATGGCTTTGCCTTTATGGTGTTTAGCAACTAACTCTGCCTCCAAGCCATCTAAGCTCTCTTTAATAATGATGTCTTTAATACCAATATCGTATTGTTTACCGGTGCCGGGTTCTACCCAATCACCCGTAACCAAGTCACTCAGTATTCCAGAATGGTCAGTCATTTGATTCCTTTAAATTAGTTTTCTAATTTGCCGCAAAGCTGACGAGATCACGGTTGATCTCCGCAGTCGCGCCATAGAGTTTTCGGTAGATCGATAAGAGTTCTCGGTAGCGGGCATAGTTGGTGGCATTCGGTTTATATTCAACCGTTGAACCCGACATGGCCGTCGCTGCGTCGGTAATACTGGGATACCAACCGGCCCCAAAAGCTGCGATCATCCCCGCACCTAGTGCTGATGCCTCAATAGTTTGACTAACCAAAACCGGCTTGCCTGATGCATCTGCTAGTAGTTGGCGCCAAAGCGCACTGTTAGCGCCACCTCCAATAGCTAAAAAGTGATCAATTTTATAGCCCAGTTCGGTTTCAGTATCTTCTGTGCTGATCACTTGGTCGATAGTGATTGCTTCAAGTATTGCGCGATAGATGTGAGCCTCGGTGTGGCTGCCGCTTAAACCAATCATCACACCACGAGCAGAGGTATCCCAATGTGGATCCATCACACCAGAAAAATAGGGTTGGATCATTAAACCATCGCAGCCAATGGGTAGCTTGCTGGCAGCTTCTTCCAGTGCATCAAACACCGAAGCGTCAGCTTTACCGCGAGCTACGAACTGATCGACAAACCAATTGAGTAGAAACGCACCAGAGCGCAAACAGTTTTCAAAGATATAGCCCTCGCCTTGTGCGGCAAGCTCAGTGCGCCAACTGGTGTTGTAGCGATACTCTGGCGACCAAACACCTGAAACAATTGCAGTACCGAGATTAATATAGGCACGATTAGGTGTGATGCAGGCTGTTCCTAAGCCAGCACACTGGCCATCACCGCCAGCTGCGTAGATCGGTAGGGATTCAGGCAGGCCGGTTTCTTTTGCGATGTTTGGCAAGATGGTACCTAACAAAGCACCAGGTGCATGCAGTGTGGAGAGTCGAGATTCGTCAAGCTCTAGTGCTTCAAGCAGTGGTGCTGACCAAGTGTGCGACACCATATCAATAATACCCATAGGGTCAGCGCTTATCCAGCCAGTTCGGAATTCACCGCCACAGAGTTTTTTCACCAAATACGATTGCACATCAACAAAGTGTTTTGTTTTTTCCCAAATGTCAGGCTCGTTTTCTCTCATCCACTGCAATCGGTATAAGCAGGGTGTAAGGTCTGGTGGCCGGCCGGTTATGCGATGTATCTCTTCAGCGCCATAGCGTTCGGAGAACGTCGCCACTTGCTCGCGGCTGCGTTCGTCTAACCAGACAATAGCGGGGTAGGTGGGTTCTCCATCGTCACCGATGAAACCGATAGTTTCACGTTGATTAGATATCGCTAAGCTTTTTATAGAGGCTGGGTTGATGCCGCTGGCTTTAAGCTGTTCAACGCATTCTTTAAGTGCAGTGATACAGGCGCTCCACCAATCGGCAGGGTCCTGTTCAAAACAATCAAGCCTAGGGTTGTGAAGTGGTATATCTGCTTTGCCCACCGCAATATCTTTGCCGGTCGCATTCCATGCAATCGCCTTTGTGCTTTGCGTGGAGCTATCCAGCCCAATGACGAGTTCGTCTTTCATCGATTAGAACTCCTGTCGTGTTGGAGTGACAACCATTTCTTGGATGAGCACGTTTTGAGGCATTTGATAGGCGAACAAAATCATATCGGCAACATGGCTAGCTGAGATACCACCGCCGATATGCACCTTGTTTTCTTTATAGGCTTTTAAGGTGTTTGGGTCGGTCACGTGATCCAGCACTTCCGTTTCAATAACGCCTGGGGATATAACAATGACCCGTACATTGTGAGGTGCTAAATAGGCTCTAATACTTTCCGATACGGCGTGCACGAAAAACTTGCTGCCGCAGTACACTGTATGGTCAGGGTAAATTTTGCGACCAGCGATGCTGCTCATATTAACGATCGTGCCAGTCTTACGTTCTTTCATACTGTTGATAAAAGGGTGTAAGGCATTCATCACACCTTTTATATTGATATCTACCGTCTCATCCCATTCGAGAGGGTCTTGCTTACCGATATCCGCAAGCCTTGCTATACCGGCATTATTGAACAGGCAATCCACAGGGCCGTAGGTGTCTTCTGCAAGTGCCACAGCTTTTGCAATCGCCTCCCTATCACGCACATCCACTTGTTGGCAAAGGCTGTTAGGTAATTGCAATGCTTCCATTCGATCAAGCCTTCTCGCCATTAATAGCAGAGGATGGCCTGCGCTCGAGAAAGCACGGGCTGTCGCCTCACCAATACCCGAGCTAGCACCGGTTATCGCGATTAATGGTTTAGTCATTTGTTGCTCCTTTTAATCAATGCTTCATAGTTTGGTTAGGCAGTATCATGCTTTTAATTAAACCGGGTGCACCCTCTACTTGAAGTTTGAAGGCGTCTGCCGAATTTTCTACTGAGAATCGATGTGTAATGAGTGTGTCTACATCGATGTGTGATTGCGCAACCAGCGCTATGGCTCGATCATAGACGTCGCCCATACGCCGCGAAAAGCGTACGTCCAGCCCTCGTCTGCGTATTTGTGCTGCAGAGAAGGGGGTGTAAGTATCGCCATCAGGAATGCCAACCATCACAACACGACCTCCGATAGCGGCAGCCTGTACTGCGTCCTGCATACCGTCTGGAGAATTGGTAGCCTCTATAACGAGATCACAGCCACGACAATCTGTTGATTTGTTTATTGCAGTGATAGAAGTGTCAGCGGTATCAGCACCAAGTTGCAGTGCTTTGGTTGCACGATGAGCTTGAGGGTCGATTGCAATGATTTTATGACAGCCGGATTTAACCAAAAGCTGAATGATGCCGAGCCCAATACCACCACATCCTAGTACAGCAATTGTTTCCATAAGCTTAGGTTTAGCCAAGTCGATTGCGTGAATGCACACACCTAGTGGCTCAAGCATGGCGGCTTGTTCCGCTGTCATGTCTGGAGGTAGTTTAATCAGTGATTTTCTAGGTACTGACAGCGCGCCAGTCATAGCGCCGTTAAAGGGTGGTGCGCCTATAAATTCGACAGAAGGGCAAAGATTGTGATGGCCGCGCCGGCACCACTCGCAGGTATGACAAGGCGCTGCGGGATCGACCGCTACCAACTCACCTTGTTGAATGTCTTGTTCGGGGATGTCTTGCGTAACATGGGCTGCAAACTCATGCCCTGGGATAAAAGGCGAATCAATGGTTGCGCCACCAATTCTGCCATCTTTGTAGTAATGCAAATCGCTACCGCAAACACCTACAGCAGCTACATTAACCAACACCTCACCTGATTTTGGACTGCTAGGTATAAAATCGTGAATTCTAATATCGCCAGCGCCATGGATAAATAGGGCTTTGCTGTTGGTCAATGTTTCTCTCCTAGATGGCCAGTGTAAAAGGTGGGCAGTTGATTCATAACTTGCTTGTTATTTGGCGTTAAGCACCTTGCGAGCTAGATTGCGTTTTTGGTTTCTCCATCAAATAGATGCACGTGAGATACATCGGGTTGTAAATGTATTTCATCACCGGGTTTCATTTCAATACGTTCGCGGGTGATGGCGCAAAGGTTTTCGTCTGCCAACGTTAAATACACATGTGTTTCTGGGCCGGTTGGCTCGACTACCTTGATGATTCCGGTCAGCGAAGAGCTGGCGTTTATATCGTGCGCGGCCTTAGATATTTTAAAATGCTCAGGGCGTACACCGTAATAGAGAGCTTGCCCAACCTGTAAGTCACGATCGTCGGGTAGTGGTAAACGTAGCTTGTCTAAAGCAGCGTAACGAGTGCCGTTTTCCTCAGTCACCTGACACTTAATAATATTCATTGTGGGTGACCCAATAAATTGGGCGACAAACAGATTGTTAGGCTTATCGTAGATTTTCATTGGCGTACCACTTTGTTCGATAATGCCATCACGCATAACAACCACTTCATCAGCCATTGTCATCGCTTCGATCTGATCATGCGTTACGTACACCGTTGTTGTCTTAAGCCGTTGATGCAAGTCTTTTATTTCTGTACGCATCTGTACGCGTAACTTTGCATCAAGGTTTGATAGCGGTTCGTCAAACAAAAAAACTTCGGGGTCTCGCACTATGGCACGCCCCATGGCCACTCGTTGTCGCTGCCCACCGGATAGCTCTTTGGGGAGGCGGTCAAGATAATCGTCGAGGCCCAGTATTGAGGATGCCCAATTGACCTTTTCATCCATTGTCTTTTTGTCGGTCTTGTTAAGGCGCATTGAAAAAGCCATGTTTTTTCTAACGCTCATGTGGGCATACAAGGCGTAGTTTTGAAATACCATGGCGATATTGCGATCTTTTGCATGCACGTCGTTTACGCGCTTATCGTCAAAATAAATGTCACCACCGGTGACTGATTCAAGGCCAGCGATCATCCGAAGCAATGTAGATTTTCCACAGCCTGATGGCCCAAGTAGTACGACGAACTTGCCTTCTTCTACATCTAGGTCGAGTTGGTGCAATACTTTAATAGCACCATAAGCTTTTTCCAAATTCGATATTTTTACTGAAGCCATAGAGATTAAGTTACGGGTGAGTGTTGATATGAGCGGTAGACGTCACTCTGCTCATCACAGAGCAGAGTGACGTAGTTTCGTAGCTAGCCCAATTCGGCTTCGTCTACGACAGCGTCAACCAGTTTGGCAACTTGATCCATACACTTCTTAGCACTACCACCATAATCTTGGCCGGTTAGCAGTTTGCCAAGCTCAGTCGGGATCTCATTGTTCGCTACACCTGCCCAAATGGGAAGATCAGGCTCAGAAGCCATCACGTTGTCGATGGTCCATTTGACAGTATCTAGGTGACGCGTTGTGCCGCTACCGACAAGCCCTTTGCGCTCTACTATGCGTGGATCCTCATAGGAAGAATTTCTCATAGGTGCGAATCCACCAGCTAGAGTGCAACGAGTCATGATGTCTTTAGAGCATGCCCACTGGAGGAATAGCCATGCTGCATCGACATTTTTAGAGTAGCGTGAAAGGGCAATACTCGAGCCGCCCTGATGGCCCCAACCTGGAATTTCACCAAAACCTACGTCGTCACGAGATCGTAGCGTTGCACTACCCTGAAGCGGCTTCGCCATTTCCCATAAGCCTTTAACTTCTGAGTCATCTGCATTCCATCCAGGGAAAAATTCAGCCCAGCTTTGGCAAAGCGCAATCTGGCCTGACGCACCCATTTGCCATTGACCATCCCATGTAGACGTAACTGATGCAGCAGGTGAATTGGCCAACATCTTTTGATACCACTCAAGGCCTTCGATAGCCGCTTCGTCATTGCCCGAGAAGTTTTTATCAGCGCCAAAAATTGAGCCGCCGTGTCCCCAGACTGCTTGAGTCCAATCGCATTCAAGTGAATAGTGGCCAGACTTAGCCTGGCAACCAGTACCGTAGATATTGTTCTCTTTCTCAGCCTTAGTGATGAATTCAACCGCGGCAGTGAAGTCTTCGTAAGTTTTAGGAATCTCGATACCGTGTTTTTCTAATATATCTTTGCGATACATCAAAGTGAATATCGGAATATCGAACGGCAGCCCAATCCATTTTCCTTCGTATTCAGAGATCCCTTCAACCAGCGGTTTGGAGAAATCATCAAAGTCGAAGTCAGGCATCGCCAGATCGGGCTTTGCCTTGTAGTACTCAACAGGATCAATGCAGTCTTGCGCGAACGTAGACGTCCAAGCCTGATCAAGGTAGTAGAGATCGTAGGTGCCAAGCTCGCCTTGTACATCTTGTGTCGCTTTGGCTAGTACTTGCTCTAGCGGCACGATCTCAATCTCAACATTAATACCAGTAAGCTCAGTAAACTCACTCTTGAGCTCGTTTAACACATTAGTGGGCGGTGTTGCCTCTGATGTGTATCTGATGGTTGTTCCAGCGAAAGGTTTGCCAGCTTCACGCAGAAAGTTCGCCACGTCTTCCGGCGTGTTGCTTTCTGCTGCGTGGGCCATGTTGCCGAAAAAAGGCCGAGCGCCACTACCTAACATGCCTGCAGAGTAGGCTGAAATACCGACCCCCGCCACACCCATCTTTTTAAGAAAATCACGCTTAGTGATTTTGCGTGAAGTGAATGCATTTGCAGAATCAATGATGAAATTCTGTTTATTAAACCGTTTAAAGCTCATTAACCTCTCCTTTCATAGTGTCGATGCTCAATTGCATCAGTCTTTTATTGCGCCCATGGTCAAGCCTCGTACCAAATGTTTCTGCACGAGAAGAATGAATATGAACCCAGGTATGATTGCTGCGGTTCCGAGTGCGGAGATGTATCCCCATTCAGAACCGGTAGATGTGACAAACGTAGTTATCTTGACCGGTATGGTTCTAATCGAATTAGTTAAGAACAACGATAATAGAAATTCGGTCCACGAAAATATAAAGCACAACACGGCTGTTGCCGCAACGCCACCTTTGACCATTGGCAGTACGACCATATAAAAGCACTGAAACCGAGTTGCACCATCGATCATGGCGGCTTGGTCGACTTCCTTTGGCACATCATCAAAAAATGATTTCAGTATGAGCAGTGCTATCGGAATGTTGATTAGGGTGTGCGCGATAATGATTCCAAAGTGCGTGTCTCTTAAACCCAGATCTCTGAATATAAAAACCAATGGGATAATGATGGCTATGGGCGGCAAAAAGCGTTGGGATAGTATCCAATGCATATAGCCTTGCGAGCCACGAAAATTCAGCCGAGACAGTGCGTAGGCGGCCAACAGTGAAATCGTGGTGGCCAGTATGGTGGAGCAAACAGCGATGATGAGCGATGATGCTATGGCGCCGCGACCATCATATGCACCTTCACCGCTAGTGCCCATCAAAATGCTAGAGCTTGAATTGGTATCTGACTTTCGGCCACCAAGAATGGTGACTCGGTAGTTATCAAAGGTGGGTTTAAAATCGAAAACCACTACGCGATCTTTGTTGAATACCGCGGATACAGGCTTTATCGATGTCAGGGCGAACCAAGCTATCGGGAATACGAATACTGCGACGATTGCTATCGCGATAAAGTACCTTGCACCATTTTTTATAGCTTCGCTATTCATCAGAATCGGACCTTAAAGATTTTAATAAACAGAGTTGCTGTCAGCAGAACCAGTATCAAAGTACCGAGAGCCACTGTGGATGCATACGGAAAATTAGCGCTCTTGAAGTACACCGTGCCAGCGTAGGCAGTAAGAGTTTCAGTTGCGGTGCCAGGGCCACTGTCAGTCATGACTTTCACGTAGTCGAAGATTCTGAATAGATCGATACCGCGTATCAATACTGCTAGGGCAATAATTTTTGACATCATCGGTAGGGTTAAATGGATAAACGATTGAATGGCGGTTGCACCATCGATCGATGCTGCTTCAAACGGCTCCTTAGGTAAAGCGCGTAACCCCGCTAACATAATGAGTACCATAAACGGCGTCCATTGCCAGGTGTCTGCAACAATAACCCCCCACAGGGCTGTGGATCCGGTGCCTAGGATCGGTGCGCTCGGTGACAGCAAGTTGAGCGAGTACAAAGCGTTGCTGATAACTCCGAAGGAGCTGTCGTACATCAGCAAAAACATCATGCCAGTTACCGCAGGTGGTACGACAAGCGGAAGAGTCATTAACGCCCTGAGCACGCCAAAGCCTTTTTTATCACTATCAAGTAATAAGGCAATAGCCAGCCCCAAAATTAGCTGGAGTGCTAAAGCAACAAACGCATAGGTAAATGTAATTTGTATGGCATCCCATACGCGATCATCTGCAAAAAGTTTTTCCCAATTGTATGAAGGTAAAAACGTTTCTTTACGCGTTGCGGGGTTTCTTTTGTAAAACGACAACCACAAAGAGTAGAGAATCGGATAAAGGCCAAATACCAAAAGCAGGGAGGTGACTGGAAACAACCAAGGCAGGGGATGCTCGGAGGTTAGCCATCGTGGTAAAAGAGCACGCTTACTCATCGATGCGCCCAGCGTTGCAAGTGGGCGGAGTCAAGCGGTGGTCGTGGTGCGATCATTCTCATGCGATTTTTCTGTTGTTGAACTTTTAATTTTTCAGTGGTGCTAGTGGTGCCTTATCGTGTTCGTTGATCTTGTCCGTCATATTTCTTCGTTTAAACAGGGCTTGGAAAAGTAAGCTCTATTGCAACGTATTGTGCTGTGGCCAAAGTGCAGCCTTGACACATACTCGCGTATCATGAAATTATTATCAAGCCCTGCTATTAATATCATTTCCGAGATCGAACAACATATGCCCCAAAATGACCTATCTGCAAAATTGGGCAATTCACGGTCAGCTGACGCTGATTTAGCCGTGCGAGCCGCTTGGATGTACTACGCAGGTGGCTTAACGCAGGCCGAAGTGGCTGAAAAACTGGGTTTGACCAAGCTCAAGGCGCATCGCTTAATTACCCGTGCAAATCGTGAGGGCATTGTTAAGGTCTACATAGACGGAGACGTAGCGGAATGTCTTCAGCTTGAAGAGGGCCTGTCGGCTCGTTTTAAACTTGGTTACTGCGAGGTGGTACCTGATTTTGATCATGACGAGCTCCCACTAAAAGCGCTCGGCCCCGCTGGCGGGCAGTATCTTCGCCGCCTGTTAAATGACTCAAGCATAAGCTCAGTAGGTATAGGGCACGGCCGAACAATGGCGGCCTGCGTAGAGAACATTCCGCGCATTCGGCAAACGGATGTTCAATTTGTTTCTTTACTCGGCGGATTCTCCAGAAAGTTTGCAGCCAATCCCTATGATGTGATGCATTTGTTAGCCGAGCGAACCGGTGCTCAGGCCTATGTATTGCCTGTGCCGTTTGCAACCGACACCATAAAAGACAAAGAGGTGTTGATGGGGCAACGAGGGTTGCAAGAGGTGATGGATATGGCTCGAAATACATCAGTGAAGATTGCGGGTATCGGATCAGTACAATCCAATGCAACGTTGTTAACGACCGAAATGGTTGATGAATCGGATGTTAAGACGGTCAAAAAGGCGGGTGGTGTTGGCGAGTTAGTCGGTAATTTTTTTGCAAGCGACGGCACACCGGTTAATACCAATCTGACTAAACGAACGATGGGTTTATCGATAGACGATATCCGAGGGTCCCAAGTAATCGCTGTAGCTGGTGGAGAAAGTAAATTAAAAGCAATAAAAGCGGTACTCAATAGTGGTTTGCTTACAGGTTTAATTACTGATGAGCAGACTGCTCGAAGTCTCGCTTAGTAGCAAGTAGACCATTTAAGCAACTAAAACACGGCAGATTATAGAATGGCTGAACAGTTTAATCACTGGCAATTGCGTGAACAAATAATTAAACAGTGCTTGTGGATGAATGCCTCGGGGTTAAATCAGGGGACGTCAGGCAACATCAGCGTACGCTACAAAGACACCATGTTAATTACGCCAAGTGGTGTGCCGTATAGCCAATTGCAACCTCAAGATATTGCGCAGATGTCGCTTGAACACAATCGATATGAGTGGGAAGGGCCCTATGCACCTTCTTCAGAATGGCATTTCCATCGAGCGATACTACAAAGTGATCCGTCCTACTCAGCTGTAGTCCACACGCACTCTACCTATGCAACCGTGTTGTCGATGGCACGATTACATATACCCGCTTGTCACTACATGATTGCAGCGTTTGGTGGGAACTCAGTACAGTGTGCGAAGTATGCGACATTCGGGACAGATGAGCTTTCGGTAAACATTCTAGATGCGATGCAGCAGCGCAGCGCATGCTTGTTAGCGAACCACGGCATGGTGGTTGCGGGCAAAAATTTGGATAAAGCGATGTGGGCAGCGGTGGAGCTGGAAACGCTATCTAAACAATATTATCTCGGCAGAAAACTCGATTCACTCGAGATACTGTCGGACGAGGAAATTGAAACGGTGGTGGGTAAGTTTGCAAACTATGGCCTGCAAAGTAACGATGCTGAACACGGCAGTGATAGTACTGCTGAACAAGCGCAACAAAGCAGTGCGCCGTCACATCCAACGGATCGTTATAACAGCCCACCGGTCAGGCAATCCAATGTTAATCTGCCTGTTATTAAGTGACGTGTGAGCCTATCGCGTAAACTAGTAAACTATATGGCTACTCGATTGCATTGGGCTAGCGATTGATTGATAGCCCTTAGCCGTAGCGTCTAGCGAACTTGGCTTAATTTCTGCCGGTGTCGTTGATATAAAAATCCAACAGCGGAAACAACCATGTTCAAACCCTCGGTTTACAATAGCTCTCGTCGTGAAGCGCTACGCTCGCTCGGAGGGCTTGGTCTCTGCCTTGGTAGTAGTACGGCTATGATCGGGTGCAGTAGCGACGCTTCGCAAACGATAACTGCGTTCGGGCCGCTCCTTGAAACCGATGCCAACAGCCTCCGGCTACCGGCTGGATTCACTTCACGCATTGTTGCTGTTAGTGGGCAATTGCCGATTGAGTCCTCCGACTACCTTTGGCATCAAGCGCCCGATGGCGGAGCCGTATTTTCAACGGATGATGGCTGGATTTACCTATCTAACGCAGAATTGAACGATGCAGCTGGTGGAGTAGGCGCTCTACGTTTCGACAACGATGGCAACCTAATTGACGCCTACTCAGTCCTTGCTGGCACCTCGCGTAATTGTGCCGGTGGCGCCATGCCATGGGGTACCTGGTTGTCCTGCGAAGAAGTGCCTTTTGGCAGTGTCTGGGAATGCCACCCCGAAGGGCAGGAGGCTAGTTTGCTACCTGCGTTGGGCCGATTCAAACACGAAGCGGTATGCGCCGACCCAGTTAGAGGGCATATTTATCTAACCGAAGATGAGCCGGATGGTTGTTTGTATCGGTTTACGCCAGCAGGTAGTTTTGAGGATCTGTCAGCGGGAACACTACAAGTACTACAGGTTCTTGAAGGCGAAGTTGGATTAGTGGAGTGGGTCGATATTGATGATGCATCTGCAAGCACAACTCCAACCCGGTATCAATCGTCATTAAGTACCGCCTTTAATGGCGGTGAGGGAATCTGCCTGCAAAATGACAAGGTGTTTTTTGCGACTAAAGGAGATAATCGTGTTTGGGAGCTGGACCTCCCCACGCAGGCCTTGCGAATTTTTTACGATGACGATAATTTTGAACCCGCCACGTTAAGCGGTGTTGACAACATTACTCCTAATCCTGCAACAGGCGACATACTCGTTGCCGAAGATGGTGGTGATTTGCAAATAGTGTCACTCTCCAGTGACGGGCGAGTAACCGTGGTGGCTCAAGTTGTTGACCAACAAAATTCTGAAGTGGCCGGTATTGCCTTCGACCCATCAGGAACGCGATTGTATTTTAGTTCGCAGCGTGGGTTTGACGGCACAGGTATCACTTATGAGGTTACTGGGCCTTTCATGTTCCGCAGCTAATAGTGATGACGACTTACATGCATCAGTTATGTCTATCAATCTAAACCATGATCTATGATTTCATCGTAGTAGGAGCCGGCATTGCTGGCGCCTCTGCGGCCTATGAGCTGGCAGAACACAGCAAGGTATTAATTCTTGAATCTGAGTCGCAACCGGGGTATCACAGTACGGGGCGATCAGCAGCGCTGTTTACACCGAATTTCGGAAACCGAATGGTGTGTTCGATAAACAAGATTAGCGAACTGTTTTTCAATAACCCACCAGCACACTTTATTGATAGCCCATTGCTCAAGCCACGTGGCGCACTGAGTGTTGCAGCTCATGGGCAAGACACAGAGCTTGATCAGCTACTGTCGTTATCTACGCCTAGTCATCTAATTGAAGAGATAACAGCTGTCGATGCATTGTCTATAGCACCATTTCTGCGCGCTGATCGCGTTGGTCGAGCGGTGTTAGAAAAAGGCGTAAGCGACATCGACGTTGCTACGCTGCTTCACGCTTATGTAAAGGGTTTTAAAAATCGCGGTGGTGAACTCATCGGTAACGAAGCCGTAGAATCATTAAGCTATAAAAATGGCAGCTGGCTTGTTTCCACTCGTAACCATACCTACCAGGCTCAAACGATCATCAATGCTGCGGGTGCCTGGGCTGATCAAGTTGGCGCGCTTGCAGGTGCCGCATCTATTGGCCTGGTGCCCAAGCGTCGTACGGTCATTACTTTTGATGCAACAACAGGATACAGCCTTGGTGATTTACCACTAGTGGAGTTTGCCCGCAGTGGTGTTTATATGAAACCTGAAAGCGGAAAACTGATTGCATCGCTTGCTGATGCTACGCCTACGTCACCACAAGATGTCCAGCCAGAAGAACTTGACGTTGCAGTACTGGCTGATCAGATTCAGCAAGAAACGCTTATCCCCGTTAACCGCATCTTGCATCGCTGGGCGGGTTTGCGATCGTTCGTTAAAGACGAAAGCCCAGTCGTAGGTTTTGATCATTTGGTGCCAAATTTTGTTTGGCTAGCAGGGCAAGGTGGTTACGGCATAATGATGGCGCCAACACTTGCTCGGGCCGTCGCGCAATTATGCTTGTCCGGGAGTTTGCCAAAAGACATGCTTAGTGCCGGTATCAGTATTGATGATCTTGATGCTAAGCGCTTAAGTGAACCAACAGTGTGAATGAAGGCTGCGGAGTAAGATGTCATCCCCGCGTAGGCGGGGATCCAATGTCTTGGGTTCATATCTACAATTGACTTAAATTGACTTACTTCTGCAGTCGCATGTCTGTAATGAGCAAATACGTGGCTAAGCGGGAGGTTGTTGCACCGGTATTGAAACGGGTTAATTGGCGCTGTTATTGGTTGTTGGGTATAAATATATAACAGAACCCACGTAGACTTTATGGTTTTCAGACTGTTTGATAGCCATCAATAGCGCTGGAATCGTATGCTAGCGGTGTCAAGTGTTTGGGCAAAAATATAACTATTTGATTGACGACACTATTTGTGTATATTTGATAGGACCGTTTCAGATACGTGCACCTATCGTCATGCATAAGCTAAGTGCGTCGCTCGATAGAAAAAAGCTTAAATCCGCACGGCAATTAACGTGTCGCACGATGTAGCTGCAACTAGCTGCTTTCGCTAATTGATTTTGTCGGCAACGGTTTGGCCCTGTCAACACTATCGCACGGAGGATAAAAAGCATGTCGTTAAAGAAAATTGCGTTAAGAATTTTGCCTGTTGTCGGGCTTGTTACTGCTTCACTACTAACACCAACTGTTGTTCTCGCAGAGGATTGCCCGCGTGGTGATCTAGATGAACGTTATTGTGATGTCGATGGTGATCTTGTTGCTGATATACCAACAGATGAATCTAAATGGGTTGATCCCAATACATTAGTTTTCGCTTATACACCCGTTGAAGATCCAGCGGTTTACAAAGCGGCGTGGGCAGATTTTTTAGATCACATGGAGGCCGTAACCGGTAAGAAGGTTCAGTTTTTCCCCGTTCAATCCAATGCTGCGCAAATCGAAGCGATGCGTTCTGGTCGATTACACATAGCAGGGTTTAACACCGGTTCAAATCCTCTTGCCGTTAACTGTGCTGGATTTCGATCATTTGTCATTATGGGTCGTGAAGACGACACATTCGGTTATGAAATGGAAATCATTACTTATCCTGGCAGTGGCATAGAAAAGGTTGAAGATATCAAAGGCAAAACGCTAGCCTTTACGTCACCAACCTCTAACTCAGGTTTTAAAGCGCCTTCTGCGATATTAAAAGCTGAGTTCAGCATGTTGGCAGAAACAGACTTCGACCCTGTATTTTCAGGCAAGCACGATAACTCTATTCTCGGTGTTGCAAATAAAGATTATCCCGCCGCATCTATAGCCAATTCAGTTAAGGCTCGCATGATAGCTAGAGATGTTATTAAGGAAGAGGATGTAGTAACAATCTACAAATCACAAACTTTCCCAACCACAGGCTTTGGCGTTGCTCACAACCTTCATCCTGATCTACAAAAGAAAATTGAAGAATCGTTCTTTTCATTCAAATGGTACAACGAAGATGGTACTCCAACCTCTTTAAAGATCGAATTTGAAAAATCAAAAGAAGGCAAGTTCCTACCCATCACCTACCAATCACATTGGGATGTCATCAGAACGATTGATAAGGCGAACGGCGTCTCGTACAGCTGCGGTTAAATAAACCGTCTAAGCTTGTATCCCTCAAGATTGAACCGCAAAGCCTCTGGTATTGACCAGAGGCTTTTCAGCGAGCGATAAGCCCATGCTAAAAATAACGGCGCTGTCTAAGCGTTATAAAACTGGTGATGACGCACTAAAAGCGGTGAGTCTTGAAGTGCCCGATGGTCAGGTGCTTGGCTTGATTGGGCCTAGTGGTGCTGGCAAAAGTACCTTAATACGATGTGTTAATCGATTGGTTGAACCCACCTCGGGCTCTATTGATTTAAACGGTGCTCAACTGCAAAAAATGGGTAGCCGTAAACTGCGTAAATCCAGACGAAAGATCGGAATGATATTTCAAGAGTACGCCTTGGTCGAGCGTTTATCAGTAATGGAAAACGTACTGTCAGGCAGGCTGGGGTACGTTGGTTTTTGGAAAAGCTTATTCCGAAAATTTCCACAATCAGATATTGATGAAGCATTTCGATTGTTAGAACGAGTCGGACTTGATCATATGGTTAACAAGCGAGCTGATGAGTTGTCGGGGGGGCAGCGTCAGCGTGTTGGGATAGCGCGAGCACTGATTCAAAACCCAGAGCTACTCCTAGTGGATGAACCCACAGCATCACTTGACCCAAAAACGTCACGGCAAATTATGCGTTTAATTTGCGAGCTATGTGAAGAGCGCGGTTTGTCAGCGATTATTAATATTCACGACGTTGCCTTGGCTAAATTGTTTGTGCAACGCATTGTCGGGTTGCAAGCCGGTGAAGTGGTGTTTGATGGCGCCCCAGAAAGCCTTGACTCAAGCGTGCTAACTCAGATCTACGGCGAAGAGGATTGGGAGGCGACGAGTAAAGATAAAGCCAGTGAAAACGAAGAAGCTGATCCAGACGATGTAAACGTTGAGCCATCTAATGTCTGAAGCAGTAGCGCAATCGGGCGGTAGAACTTGGCGTAAACCACCCGCCATCGAGCGTCCGTGGTTGCGTTACGGATTGTTGGTATTCACGCTGATTTATCTGTATTTTGCTGTCGGCTCTTACGATGTCAATTGGGCTCGAGTGGCTGAAGGGATGGAACGCGGTTGGAAGTTTATCAAAGCATTTGCTAATCCGGATTTTGTCTCAAGGCGCAGTGATTTTATTGAAGGCATGACCGAAAGCATCATCATGACCGTCACATCTACCGTTGTCGGTATTATGATTTCCATACCGGTTGCGCTGGGTGCTGCCAGCAACTTAGCGCCGCTGCCCATCTATCTTTTCTGCCGAACGATTATTGCCATCTCAAGAGCGTTGCACGAAATTATCGTTGCCATATTGATGGTGGCTATATTCGGCTTTGGTCCGCTGGCTGGCTTTATTACCTTATCGTTCGCCACCATTGGCTTTTTGGCAAAACTGTTAGCTGAAGATATAGAGGCCATGGATAAGAGCCAAGCGGAAGCTGTTAAGGCTACCGGTGCCAGTTGGCTTCAATGGATTAACTACGCAGTGCAGCCGCAAGTTATGCCACGTTTGATTGGCTTGTCGATGTATCGCTTAGATATTAATTTTCGTGAGTCAGCGGTGCTAGGCTTAGTGGGTGCCGGTGGCATCGGTGCAACGTTAAACACTGCCTTTGATCGGTATGAGTTTGATACGGCTGCAGCCATCATCATCACGATAATTGCCATCGTGATGATCCTTGAATACAGCTCCAGCATTATTCGTCGGTGGGTTCAATGATGTCCTCAAATGCAGCTACATCAGATAAACCGGTATGGCAACATCGCACTACTGGCAAGCAGCTGGCCATTTGGTTTGCCTGGTTAGTGTTTGTGGCGGTTTTTGTTGCGTGTTGGATGTTTATATCCAATCGAACCGAATGGTATTTTGTATACGATGCACCACGAATCGCTGCCGATATATGGGGTAGGGCCACGCCCCCTCGCTGGCCTTATCTCGATAAAATATGGAAGCCTCTATGGGACACCCTTAACGTTGCTACGATTGGTACTGCCTTGTCACTAGTGTTTGCTGTGCCCATTGCCTTCTTAGCAGCCCGTAACACCACCCCTAGTGCAACTTTAATTCGGCCAATTGCACTGCTATTCATTGTTACTTCACGTTCCATCAACTCGTTAATCTGGGCGTTGCTGTTGGTTGCCATTATCGGCCCCGGGATTCTTGCTGGCACCATCGCCATTGCTTTACGATCGATTGGCTTCGTTGCCAAGTTATTGTACGAAGCCATTGAAGAAATAAACCTAGATCAGGTCGAGGCCATCACGGCAACCGGCGCAAGCCGATGGCAAATTATGAGCTATGGCATTGTGCCGCAAATCATGCCAGCATTTGCAGGCATCACTGTATTTCGATGGGATATCAATATTCGAGAATCTACCGTGTTGGGTTTGGTGGGTGCAGGTGGTATTGGTTTGCAGTTGCAAGGCTCGTTAAACACACTGGCGTGGCCGCAGGTGTCACTTATCTTGTTGGTTATCTTTATCGCCGTTGTCATTAGTGAATGGATATCCGCTATGGTAAGGCGTGCGATTATTTAAATTGTCGCTTTAGCAATTGAAACCACGCCATGACTTTTTCCATTGTCATTCCTGCTTGGAATGAATCAGATAGTATCGAGGCAACGCTAGAGGCAGCAAAAACCGCAGTAGCGGGTCAAGCAATCGACGGCGACATTATTGTTGTTGATAATAATTCTACGGATAACACAGCAGAGCTTGCTATCAAAGCGGGCGCAAGGGTTGTGTTTGAGCCAATCAACCAAATTGCCCGCGCCCGTAATGCTGGAGCAAGCGCGTCAGAGGCTAAATGGTTGGTGTTCCTTGATGCTGATACTACACTCACCGCAGAGTTGCTGGCTGCTGCTTTAAAAGAGCTTTCTAGTGGTGATGTGATCGGAGGCGGCTCGACGGTAGCCTTGGATCGCGAAGTGAGTGTTCTACCCAATCTGACGCTTCGGTTCTGGAACTGGTGGTCGGTTAAATCTTCTACCGCTGCGGGTTGTTTTATCTACTGCACCAAAGAGGCGTTTGAAGCGGTAGGGGGTTTTGATGAAAAATACTACGCTGCTGAAGAGTTACATTTATCCAAACGAATGAGAAAACTCGCAAACAAACGCAATCAGCGTTTTGTCATTCTAACCATTGCACCGATTGTATCGTCAGCTAGAAAGGTTGATTGGTATTCCCCTTGGCAGTTTTTTAAGCAGGTTATACTGCTGCTCCTTCCTGGTACTACGCGTTCAAGAGTCATGTGCTACTTATGGTACGACCGCAGTACGGTGCGGAAGGGTGACGATACTGGGGGAGATTAGTTGTTTAATTTAAGCGTCATCCTCGCGTAGCTTGTCATCCCCGCGTAGGCGGGGATGACAAGCTATAAAGGGATGACAACCTAAAGGACGACAACGCGTAACGTCAGCTATCAATAAGGAGGGTAGGGGTCAGGCTCTGGTTCAAGCTGGCCATCGTCGCCTTTCATTCGTTCGCGCTTATCCATCTCTTCTTTAAACGCTTCTTCAATCTGTTGTAGCACCGAACCGACATCTGCTAGGCTTTCGTCGCGCTTAAATTTGCCGGTGAGCTTCATATCTGGATGTAAGTCACCTGCTTCAAACAATGACCATAACTCTTCTGCATACCGCGTTTCGGCAAGTTCTGGCGCGTACTGCGAATAGTAACGTGTCATGTTCCCAACATCGCGTGCAAGCATCGTCGGGGCGTTGTTATTACCTGCCGCATTGACCGCTTGGGGTAGGTCGATAATGACGGGGCCATCTTCAGCTTGGAGAACATTGAATTCTGATAGGTCACCGTGTATCAGGCCAACACAGAGCATGCGCAATACATAGTGCATCATGGTGGTGTGATCTTCTACGGCGCGTTCAACGGGTATCAGAATATCGTTTAAACGTGGTGCAACTTCACCTTCGCCGTCGGTGATGAGCTCCATCAGTAGAACACCGTCAAAACAACCGTAGGCTTCAGGTACTCTAACTCCGGCATCACGCAACTTAAACAGCGCATCTGCCTCAGCGGTTTGCCATACCTTTTCTTGTTCATCACGCCCAAAACGTGACCCCTTTTCCATGGCGCGTTGGCGGCGACTATTGCGCACCTTACGGCCTTCTTGGTATTGGGCCGCTTTTTTGAAACTACGGACAGCAACATCCTTATACACTTTGGCGCAGCGTATATCTTCGCCACAGCGCACCAGGTATACAGTCGCTTCTTTACCGCTCATTAACGGTCGCAGAACCTCATCAACCAGGCCGTCTTGAACGAGTGGCTCTATTCTTTTGGGAGTTTTCACGGTTTTGTGTCAATACAGCGCAGAGTGGAGGCTGACGGCTGCGCTTTGTCCTTCAGCCATAGTGATTGAGGTTAGTTTACAACACTCTGGCGGTTACGGTTTCTAAAAAAAGTGGCAGGGCTTACAGCATTGGTTACGTCGCTCGTCCTTGGGTGCACAAATTCTAAGCTTTGGGCGTGAAGCATTAGGCGGTCAGCCAACCCAAAGCTCTCATCATCACCATATAAATCACAGCCTAAAATTGGGTGCCCAATCGCTTGAGCATGAATCCTCAATTGATGAGTACGCCCCGTTGCAGGTGTAAAGCTCACAACACTCCGAGTTGGTGAACTTAATCGTTCGTCAACAATGTAATGTGTAAGAGCAGGCTTTCCTGATTCCGAGCAAATTTTTAAACGCGGGAAGATGGCATTATCTTTAGCAATCGGATAGTCAATCGCGCCTGCATCGTTTGCAAGATGGCCGCGCAACACCGCTTTATAGTGTTTCACTACGGTACGTTGCTGAAACTGCTTAGTCAGATGCCCATTAGCTGCCTTGTTGAGCGCAACTATCATGATGCCTGAAGTGCCGTAATCTAAGCGATGCACAAGAGTCGCAGTAGGAAAATCCTGAACTAGGCGAAAATGAACGGAATCTTTATTGAGGGGGTTCTTGCCTGATAAACTAAGTAGCTTGCTGGGCTTGTTGATTATCAATATACAATCATCTTGATATAGTAACTCGAGTTCATCCAAACAAGGTGGCGCTATAAACGTGTCTACTATGTCTTTCACTCGTGTTGGCTTATCTTGGATAGCGATGCGATTAGATGCACCTGATCATAGCCGATATTATTGCGGTAAGTAGGCAATGGAAGCGCCGATAGCTTATCGTTCACCCAGCGTTAATGAGTAAATATCTCCTAAGGTATCTCCCGTTATCGTACTGGTACTAGCGCCGCTACCCCATACTACGCAACTTGTTGGTGGTGTCGCGATTGGCTCTTTCATGTTAACGGCGTTATTTGCTATACCCGCTCTGAAGTGAAGGGTTGCAGGGAGTAAGCCGCCAGCACAATCTGCTGCAGTAATTTGCTCATGGTAAAACAGGACAACGTTCGGCCTAGTCCAAACAGTATTCGCGGGTATAAGCAATGTGCCGAGTTGTGTTACTGCTTGCGTTTCTGTATCCAGTACAGAAACGCCTAGCTGGGTGCTATCAGTACTATCTTCTTCGAATGCCAATTCATACCAGTGATCTTCTTGCCAGTCAAACGGCAGAGAGCAACGCCTGTTTGAACAATTAGAGTCGGTTCCTGTCGCTGGTATTAACGTTACGTTACTCTCTACGTTGTTGTTAAAAAATCGGGCAAATCGACCGAAGCTCGGATCATCTAGCAAGTCGATGGAAATACTTATAGCCGTATTCACATCAATAAGCGATATACGGTATGCCGCTCGACGGTTTGGGTTAGTGGTTTGTACGTTTATTGGTTGGGAAAAACGTGTGACTCGGCCACTCAATGCCGTACTCTCGAACAGGTTATAGTTTTGCTGTACTACCGGTGTTAGTGTTTGGCTTGGAGTTTTAGGTGCGACTATATCAGCAGGAGCGACGACGTTGACAGGTGCACTCTCTAGTAAACAAATCGGCCCATCGGCTCGCCCTGGATCTGTACCGTTAATGACCTCGTCCAAATTTGAAACACGATCACAATCGTAATCAAAACCGCTACCTTCAGACACACTAGTCAAAAGTGGAGTCGCGACTTCTTCCGAATTTCGACTGAACAATGTGCCTTCTTGCATCATCAGAAGAATATCGTCGTTAGCAAACCATTCAATTTTTATCGGGTATTCTCTTGCTGCTTCGATATTGAGATAGATTATCCAGTTGTTATCGGGGTAGTTCCGCCCAAAGTACGATGTGGTAGTGCCGTCAACTGTGACAACGGCTGTCAGCTCGCTCATCGGTATCGCGCGCAGCGTTGCCGGTGTTGAGGTGGTACTCACAGTGGACGTAGGAATGCCATTGCCGCCATTGTTACAAGCGGAGAGTAATATCAAGCAACAACTTAGAAGCAAGGCTGATTTAGTGGTTAAGGTCTTCACGATAAATCTATTGCCCTGGAGGAGTTAGCGAAACGCCGATTCGATTGGGTTCATTACCGCTATCGCCTCCATTGGCAGCTGCAATAGCAATAAGTGCGATCGCGACGCCACCGGCGATTTTCCAATAATTTCTAGTTGGTTTAACGTTGATTTTGTCGATAGGATTTAAGGCTGAAGCCTGCGAGCTCACTTGCGATAACCTGCTTGTTTGACATTCTACAAAACACCATTTACTAAAAATACGATCCTCAGAGACGGGCTGCTGCGTAGTATTGGTTAGCTTAAAAACGTGAGTCGATACTAACTCGTGCATTGCTTTAATACCAAGGCCCGGCTGCGTTGCCATGACCTCTAATAACTGGCTTGTATAGCTACTGTTTCTTCTGTTTAGATCGTCTGAGCTCCACACGCCAGTACTGGCGGCATAACCGATAAAAGTGCCTTCCGGTATATCCCTTATTTTTTGAAGCCCACTATGAACGCCCAAAAAGCTGCTACTTAGCGGGTTGTTGCGGTTGGCATCCAGTAGCAATACGTTGGTACCATTTGGATTGTATGATTTGAGAATTTCAACAATGCTGCGCAAGCTGACTGTTCGATCCCTTAAGTCAGATTGAAATTTTAGGTTGTTATTAATAGGGAGTAAAAAGCTATCTCTATCATTGGATAAACCGTAGCCAGAATAATACAAAACAGCATCAGCGCCTGAAGGTAAAGATTGAGCAAATTCATCTATAGCTGTTTCAATCGATTCGCGATTTAAGTCTAGCAATGGGCCATTAGTAAATAACCGGTAGCCCATGCTCTTAAGCTGAATGGCCATATCAGTGGCGTCAGTAGTAGTAACTTGCAAGGCAAAAGGTTTGTAATCGCTATTCCCGATCACGATTGCATGGCGTTCTGCTGCATGCGTGATCATGGGTATTGCCTGTAGCAGTACCACAAAGAATAGCCTTAAAAAGTGGCGCGAAGTCATAGTTCAGTACTAGTTTACGAGTCTCGATACCTCCAATTATCCGTCGTCTGTAGCCTGAGTTCTGAGCCGTAGTTCTCTTATGGCCTAGGTGTTATCGCGGGTGCAGCACATAAACCATGCGCATCCATTGCTTCACTAATGGGGTGTTTAGTCGGCGTTAATGCCCAGTAATTCAACATCGAATATCAATGTGGAGCCAGGTTTGATTTTGCCAGCAGAGCGATTGCCGTACCCCAATTTGCTGGGTATGACTAATTGAGTCTTTTCGCCTTCCACCATTAATTGCAAGCCTTCAGTCCAGCCGGGTATCACTTGGTTTAAGCCAAATGAAATCGGTTCGCCACGGTCAACTGAACTATCAAACACAGTACCGTCGATCAACATACCGTGGTAGTGCACTTTTACGCGATCAGTTGCGGTGGGGTGGATCGTGCCCGTGCCTGCTTGTAGCACTTTGTACTGCAGCCCAGACGCGGTGCTTTGTACGCCAGCTGCTTTGCTGTTTTCGTCCATAAAGGCTTGACCTAATTCGATGTTGCTCTTTGCTTTGCCACCGTTAACAAACTTCAGCACCACAAACAAGATGGCCATGAAGGCGATAAAGACTAGAACGAATTTCATAAGCTGCTCGGTTGATAGTAATCTTGGTGCCTAGATTAGCAATTTAATTGGCTTGAAAGCGTTATTCAATGAGTTTATTCGCTTAGAATCGCTCAATGAAAAATCAAGTTCTGTTGGGTGAGGCCACCATTCCAGGTGGCGATCGGGTGTTAAAGCTCTACCAAGGCAAAGATGATTGCAATATTGTGATTTCTGGCCGTGGCGAGCTGATGTCCACTCGTAAGCACGCTTCTGAAAGCGCTCTAGGTACCTTGGCTTGCGAATTACTTAAAAGCGCCGATGCTGCCTCCGTATTAATCGGCGGGCTTGGGATGGGGTTTACGCTCGAAGCAGTGTTGGCTGCAACTGGTAAACAGGCGCGTGTTGTTGTGGCAGAGTTGGTGCCTGAAGTGATCGAGTGGAATAAAGGCCCATTGGGTAGCTACTCAAACTACCCGTTGTCCGATGCTCGTACAGAGGTTTATCCAGGCGACGTAAGCGACCTACTGCGTGATGAAGGTAAGCGCTACGATGTTATTGCGCTGGATGTAGATAACGGCCCGGAAGCGTTGAGCACCAGCGGTAACGACTGGTTGTATTCGCGCAACGGTGTGAATACTGCCCGCGAAAGCTTGAACAAAGGTGGCGTACTGGCGTATTGGTCCGCCACGGCTGATCCGCAATTTACCAAATTGCTGCGCGATTGTGATTTGCACGTATCCGAAAAATCCGTGTACGCGCATGGTAATAAGGGAACTAAACACACCATTTGGCTTGCCAGAGCCCAAAGGTGATAAGCGTCGCCTGCTTCGATCGGATTAGCTCAGAGCCCCATGAGCTACCTCTGAGCTAGTAGCACATCTGGTTTCATTGGCCCTTACCCAAACCATACAGATTGTTAAAGCGCAATATTTGAACTCCATAGCGAAAAACGTTTCTCAGTTTCCATGCAATCTATTTTTGCAGTCACTAATAATTGGAGACGATGATGTTACTAACAGACGTACAACAACAAAGCAGCACTGACACTATTGAAGAATCTCATCAGATAGTTATCGAAGATACCATCGCTGAATCTGATCTGGATGACATTTTAGATTCCTACACCTACGAAGATTTCGAAGGCTTTCAGGGTGGTATACAAGACGAGCAGTGGTTACATCAACTTCAGAACGACTGGCAGTGCATAGCGTCAGATTACTCTGTCCAGTATAAGCGCATGAGTGAACACTACCATTCCTTACACACCAATAATCTAGCTATTGATCTGAACCGACAAAAAGATGTGGGTGAATTTAAAATCGTTGACATCACACGTTGTTCGTATGAAGTTCACGAAGGCCAGTATATTCGAGTTAGTGTTAATGCGAAGCTCGTGTTTAGAAAGAGGGATCAATAGACTATGGTAGTAAAACAAGCGTCAATGAAGAAAGTCGATAGAGAGGCCATTCAATAATCCGAATAGCCTCTCTTCAAAACTAGTATGGAGCTATTTTTAACCAGTTTTCATTGCCATCCGCGATATGCTTAGGCACGTTAGCACGCCATTTTTTCTGTGCGCCTTCGTGTACTTTTATGTACAGCTTGTTGTCTTCTATTTGCCAAACTTGAGGATCGCCCGGCCGTTTATAGTTTTGTGATGCCGCCCAAGCGCAATAACCATCGTATTGAGGTGCAAAGGCAACAGGGTCTGCTTTAAATAGATCGCGATTTTTTTCACTCGAAAAGTACCAAACAGCCCCATTCCAAAAATGATGAAACTTTGCACGGCCCTGTACTGGTTTACCTTCAGTAAAGTACGACACAGAGTCATAACCACCAATGGCAGTTGATAGCTGATTGGTAGCGTGTACGTTACCCATGAGCATAAGCCCAGCAGTCAACGAGATGAGTGACATAGTGAGTTTTCTTAGCATGGTGAATCTTCCTAGTGGGTGGAGAGCAGAGGATTCACTCTAGATGCCGTCCTTTAAGTGGAGATAAAGGTTTCTTAAAGAATTTATAAAGATTGCGAAGAAGGGGTGGTGATAGCTGATAGTTGGTCAGGGATTGAGAACCAAATAGTGAATAACCCATTGTTACTACTTGCGCCAACTGAGCCTTCATGCGCTTCCACCAATTTTTTGACGATCGCTAAACCAATGCCAGCACCGCCACTGTTTCTAGAGCGGGATTTCTCGGTTCGATAAAAGCGTTCAAAGATTAATTGCAGATCGTCTGCATTAATTGTCTCGGATTGGTTAGACATATTCAGTCGAAACGCGCCGTCGTGCCGTTCGCACCAAATATGAATGTCGCTACCCGGTGGTGAGTACTGACAAGCGTTGTCGATAAAAATACTAATAATGATGTGCAACTTTTCCATATCGGCAGATACCAGATGTGCCGATTCTGGCGTATCCACCGTGATATTCAGCGCTTTCTTCTTGATGCCATCTGCGTGGCTTTCTAGTGCGGTTGAAATAGTGTCTTGAATATTGATTGGGGTGATTTTGAGATTAAATCCGGCGGCATCAGCGCGGGATAAATCTAACAGGCTCTCAACTAAATTGCCTAGCCGTAAAGCCTCCTTTTCAAGCACTCCAAGGTTGTGATCATTCGGTATAAGTACCTTATCCCGTAAGCCTTCAACATAACCCTGTATGTTGGTCACGGGGGTGCGTAGTTCGTGGGCTAAATCGGCCACCATGTTTTCACGTAGATCTTCAGACTGCTTAATATGGCCAGCCATCATATTAAACGCCTTAGCTAAATCCCCAAACTCATCATTGGATAGGGTTCGGGCCTTAGCGTCTCTATCGCCGGCGCTCATCTTATGTATAGCGATGGAGACTTCCTTTAAGGGGCGCAACACACGATTACTGAGTAGGTAACTCACCATCACGGCCAACAGAATGGCCACGGCGCTGGCCCAAAATAAATATTGATGTACCGAGTCCAAAAACATCCGATGGATGTCATTAGGTGCAATATTGTATTGATTCATCAGTTCAGTGAAGTAATCCGCCGCTAGGTATTCGATGGATAACCAAATCACACCAATCACCAGCCCGATGGCTGGGAAGTTCAGCGCCATTACTTTCCAAATCAAGCGTTGCCGTATCATCTAGCTATCCAGTCGATAACCAACACCGCGTACGGTGGTGATGTAATTAGTTTGCTTGGATACGGATTCGATCTTTTGCCGAATACTGGCGATATGCACATCCACCACGCGGTCAATCACCGCTTGCCGGCCACTGTATAACTGATCTAGTAGTTCTGGGCGGGTGAATACACGGCCCGGGCGAGTCATCAATGTTTTTAATAACACGAATTCGGAGGTGGTGAGGTTTATCGGAACATGTGACAGGCTGACGTTATGGTTGGTTGAGTCTAAGCTGAGTGCGCCAACATTGAGTACTTCATTAGATGAGTCAGAATGGGTTTCGGATCGGCGTAAAATGGCGTGCACTCTAGCCACCACTTCTCGTGGGCTAAACGGCTTAACCACGTAGTCATCCGCCCCTAGATTAAAGCCTAAAATGCGATCGGCTTCTTCTTGGCGTGCTGAGAGGATTAGTATGGGAACATCAGAAGTAGAGCGTAGTTCTTCGCATACGTCCCAGCCATGAATGCCAGGCATCATTAAATCTAATACGATAAAGCTCAGGCTTCGGCTTTTTGCAATCTCTAGTGTATCTAAACCGTTTGCCGCACGCAGTGTTTCAAAGCCTTCTTTAGCGAAATAACGCATAAGAAGCTCGGAAGTGTTGTCATCATCCTCAGCAATTAAGATAGATTTACTCATTTGAGATTAGGATAGGGAATCGCTGAATAGGTTCCCCAACATAAAAAAAGTGTAGTGGATTGCAACTAGGCTCGGAGAAAACCTAGTTACAATCCAATCTACAAAGCGTGGTTTTCCTTGGCAAAAGTTCACCACCACACTTGTTGGTGCTAGTACCTGCGCATCCCTGTATTGGGATTATCGTGTAATGAGATGGCTGATTTAGACTGCGCCATTAGGCGTCAGCAAAATTTTACCGTTGCGCCCCTCGCGGGCTGCATGCTTTAACGCAGTGCCAATATCATTGAGCCCATAGGTGGCTTCAACCGGCGTGTTTAAAGTGCCGTCTACCACTAAGTTACTTAGATGCGCATACTGCGCTTCAATTTTATCGCGCGGCATGCTGCCTAGTAGTTTAGCTAACCAAAAGCCTGTTAAGGTTAAGCCACGAAATACAATTTGAGTGGGTGTCATCTGACAAGCTTCACCTGATAAAAAACCGTAATTAACAACCGTGCCATCATCTGATAAGCAATCCGCAATCTTAGTGGTGGCGCTGCCCGCTACGGCATCGATACCCAACTTCACCGATGCATCCCCTGTGATGGCTTTGCAGCGTTGTACTAAATCAGGCCCATCCACTAACACCGCATCGGCACCCGCTGCGGTAAGGGGTGCGATTAATTCTTCACGCCTAACTACATTGACGGTGCGCCAGCCATTAGCCTTTGCTAGTTGTATTAACGAATGCCCAACACCGGAGTTTGCCGCGTTTTGAACAACCCAGTCACCCGGTTTTAAATCGCAATACTGCGTCAGCATTAGCCATGCCGTGGCAGGGTTTACTTTTAACATGGCCAGCTGCAAGGTATCGGCCTGTTCCGGCATTGCAATTACTTCATTGGCCGATAGGTTAAGTGATTGCGCCCAGTTATTGCGGCTAAGGCTCATGACCTTATCGCCCACATTGACGCTGGTTACGTTTGCGCCCACTGCGGTGACGCGTGCAACACCTTCAATGCCAGGTTGATAGGGCAATGGAGGCTTGCTTGCATATAAGCCGGCTAGCAATAGCAGCTCAGCTGGGTTTATCGGGCAGGCAAGACTATCAACCGTCACCTCATCTGGCCCGGGTGCACCGGGCGCATCGATCTCTATGCATCGGCAAACATCATGAGGTGTACCAAATCCAGTGAGTTCTATGGCGAGCATATGATTGTCCTTAAATTTTAAGCGCGGTAGGCTGGCAACGGTGCGCGATCTTGTAACTCTATCATTCTGCGCAGCATGATTTCTGTCAATTGATGGCGTGTTTCGGCCATGGATGTATCGTTGTATCGATTTTGCAGTTCGTGGGGATCATTGTTTAAGTCAAAAAGCTCGTGCCAATCTTCACCTTCGCGCAATGACATTCTGAAGTTCTCCGTCACCATGGTTCTTATGCGCTGTGGCCGTTCAAAGCCAATCATACTGCGTTGACTATCCTCTTCTATTATCACCGCGGGTGGAGCAACTGAATTAAGTAAATCTCGCCCTTGTATACCATTGTAGGGTTGAACTCCTGCGCGTGCCAAGATGGTAGAGGATATATCGATTGAAGAAGCTAAGCTGCTATCGAGCTTGTTGTTATCTGTAGCCATTGGATCGTGCCAGATAAACGGCACGCGAACCAACCCTTGGTAGTGCAACAGTAGTTTCAACATCAAACCGTGATCGCCCATGTAATCACCGTGGTCGGTGGTGAATACCACAATTGTGTTGTCGGCTAAGCCAAGTTGTTTGATCTGTTGTAATACGCGGCCAATCGCATCATCAATCATCGTGATCATGCCGTAAGTTAAAGCAATGATCGAGCGTGCTTCGCTTTCGTTTACGGCAAACGGGTTTTGCGAGTTGCGCGGATCAGCATTTTTAGCAAACGCTTCTCGCATGGCTTTTATGGGGGGTGAATCACCGGCACCAAACGAGGCAGGCAAGCTGATGTCGTCTGGGTTATACATATCCCAGTATTTGCCCGGTGGCGTAAACGGGTGGTGCGGATCAGGGAATGACATCTGCAAAAAAAACGGCTCGTCATCGTTTGCTCGCTCGCTTAACCATTCTGCTGATCGATCAGCAATCCACGAGGTTGAGTAAAGTTCTTCCGGCACGGCGGTACGCCAAGCTTGCGGTGCTGGCGGACGGTTATGCGGTAAGGCGTTTTCTGGCCCTACCAAGCTTGCAAAGTCTTTATGTTGAGACTGTGCCCAAAGTAGGTAATCACCACAGGCTGCATCGCCATGGTCGGCCGCGATTTCTACATGCTCAAAGCCGTAAAAATCACCGTCGATACGAGCGGCCAACGGTTTATCCCACTTGGGCGCAACTTCTAAGTCGTAGTCTTTTGTGTGTCGATTGTTTTTATACGCATCGCGTAGATGAGGGGATGGTGTGTGTTGACCGGCTATGGGTTCGTATTGATTCGTTGCGGGCAAACCCGTAAAGCTCTGTAGATGCGATTTACCGATCAAGCCGGTTTTGTATCCTGCATCGCGCAGTAGTTCTACAAAAGTGGTGTGATCTTTTGAAAGTGGTATGCCGTTGTGTCGGGCGCCGTGAACTGAACATAAGCGCCCCGTCATGATCGATGCGCGATTGGGCATACAAATAGGGTTAGCCACATAAAACCGATCCCAACGTCGGC
The DNA here is from genome assembly GCA_938028465.1 of uncultured Granulosicoccaceae bacterium. Lineage (GTDB taxonomy): Bacteria > Pseudomonadota > Gammaproteobacteria > Granulosicoccales > Granulosicoccaceae > Granulosicoccus. Next base: position 65,803 of record CALJAA010000095.1, read on the forward strand.
CACTAGCGGCGAGTGAATCAATATTCGGTGTATTAACAATTGAGTTGCCATAACAACCCAAATGATCAGCGCGATGTTGATCCGTGATGATGAACAAGAAATTGGGTTGCTGCGTCATAGTTGAGGTTCCAGCGTAATAGGGTCAATCTATTTTTGTACGGCTTGGTCGAGAGTCGCGTTGCTATGCTTTATTTGTCGCCGGTCGTAGATAATTAAGGCGATGCCGATTGCGATGGCTGGCAAATGTATTGATGGGCTAATCACCAATACACTAAAGGCCACAATTAAACGTAATAGAATTTCAGCTAATGAAAGCTTTCGTGCATCAAAACCTGCTAATGCCGATGAGAACAACCAAATGCAAAAACAGGTACGAATAACGATCCAGATAAACGGCAACAGACTGAATTCTTCAATGATTAAAATGATGGGGTAGTAGGCAAACACAAACGGAATAATAAATTTAGCCATACCCAATCGAAACGACATTAATGCTGTGTGCAGCGGGTTTGCTCCAGCTATTGGGGCAGCGGCATAGGCAGCGATTGCCACAGGCGGCGTTAATGATGATGCAACACCGTAGTAAAACACAAACATATGGGCGGTTAGCATGGAGATACCCAGCATCTGTATTGCTGGGCCCATGACTAAAATGATAATCAGGTAGGCCGGCAAAGTGGGCATACCCATGCCCAACACCAGGGCACCAATCATCGCCACAAACAACGCTGAAAACAAGCTGTCCCCACGCAGCTCTCCAATCACATTGGCAAGTTTTAACCCAAGCCCCGTTGAATCAAGCGAGCCAACAAGAATGCCAATCGCCGCAATGGCCACCAACAACGTTGCACCCGATTGAGCGCCCTTGATAAATGAATGCCAAACCCGCATGGGGTCGCGCCGAACCTCTGGATTGATCAGCGATAGCACTAACAACACGATCACCGCATAAAAGCCAGCGGCCGATGTTGAGAGCCCCGACACCAACGCACCAATCACCGTAAGGATTGGTGCGATAAACAATATGGAATTAATTAAATCAGTGCCAGTAATTTTGTCGTCTATAGTGATCGCTTGCACTTCGATGTTTTGGCGGCGTGATTCAATCGTGACCGCGGAGAACAAACTGAAATAATAAAATAGCGCAGGCACCAAGGCGGCCACAATAATATTCAGGTAACCAACGCCAGTTAAGTCGGCCATGACCATAGCAGCCGCGCCCATAATCGGTGGCATGATCTGCCCACCAGAAGAGGCTGTCGCTTCAATGCCAGCGGCAAAGGTGGGGGTAAAGCCGCGCTTTTTGATCATCGGAATAGTGAACGTGCCCGTGCCAACAATGTTTGCAACGGTTGAGCCTGACATCGTGCCAAACAGTGATGAGGCAAGAATGGCTGCGTGTGCAGGGCCACCTCGTGTTTTGCGCGTGAGTAAAAATGCAAACTTTAATAGTGTATCGCCTGCGCCTGTTCCCTCGAGCAGTACACCAAAAATAATAAAAATATAAACGGTGCTTAAAACGATATTGGTGATGGATCCAAACACGCCTTTATTGGTGTTGTACCAAAAGGCTTCCGCTACCTCTTTTAACGAAAACCCGGCATGAGCGAGAATGCCCGGTAAGTTTTGCCCATACAACAAATACAGCACGCCAAACACACCCACAAAAAACAAGCCGTAACCCCAAAGCCTGCGGCACAATTCTAGAAACACGACTAAGCCAGCCAGCGCAGGCCAGGCATCTTTGGTGCTGACATCGTAGAGGGCCGTCTCCATTTGTGTTTGCACAAAGTAAAACGACCAGATCGCCCATAGGCCTACAGCGATCAGAGCAATATCGATAAGGAGGTTGAGGGCAGGGAGGCGTTCGGTTTTAGCTGATTTGTTTAAGCGTTCTGCACGACGAGTGCGCGATACTGCAACGGCGACAATCAGTGATAGTGCAAAGCCAGCCGCGCGATGCAGTTTTGGGTCGATCAGGCCAATGCCTGAGCTATATAGAGCGATGCCGCCGAGTGCGGCGCACGCTAGCACCGACATCAACCCGAAGGATGCAGAGGCCATGCCTCCAGATTGATGATCGGTGTTGAACATTGCTTAAGGGCGGATGTCCTCAGGAATGGTAATACCCGCTTCTTCATAGTAGCGAGCTGCGCCTGGGTGCAACGGTATATTGATTGACGTAAATGCGGTTTCAGGTGTCACAGCTTGTAAGAAGAAGGCAGTTGCATGCACCTCATCGATGTTTTCCCAAAAGCTTTTAGTTGCAGCGTATACAACATCATCAGCAACGCCTGCATGCGTGCCAACAAATTGGGTAAAGCCCAGTGCCGTTATTTTGCCCTGGGTTAACTGACCTTTGTATAAGTCTCCTTCAAATTCAAGCATGCCGCGGCCAGGGCGGCCAAACAAGGCTTGCATTGCTTCATTGCCCACCACGCTTTCCGGTATCGATAACACTCTAAACTCGCCTGACAAACCAAAGCGTTCAATGTTTGATGAACCCACTTCAGCCGGGCGTACCATCATGTCAACCTTGCCATCAGCAAGGGCTGCATAACCTTCACCCCAACTTAGGCGCACGGCGGTGTAATCCTTGCCTGATTCATAACCCGTGATAATTTTAATTAAGGCCTCTGATGTGGCGGACGCAGAGCCTGCCGGTGGGCCAGTAAAAACCGTTTTACCTTTGATGTCTTCCCACGTTTCTATACCCGAGCTTGATAAGGTAACAGGATGATACGCGCCTGCTTTAAAGCCGAGTATGGCGCGTAGATTTTTTGCAGCCGCAGGTGCTGCATCTACTGTTTTGTACATTCTCTTCTGGCCCGCCATCAAGCCAACTAAAGACGGCACCGTTGAAAAGAAATCGATCTCGCCTTTACCTCCTTTGAGCATCGATTTTGTTAGGGTTTGCCCGGCGTTTACTTGTATCTCTACATCCGCTTTACCCGCCTGATTAGCAAAAGCTACAAACATGGCATGCACTGGGTCGCCAACGCCTGCGGTTTCGCCTTTATAGATGTCAGCAAAACCTGTCGCCGGCAGCGCTACGGCGGCCGCTGTGATGCTGGCGATCATCAAGTATTTTCGAATACTAAACATTATGACTTCCTCCGGTGATTGTTGTTATTCATGCCAAGAGTATCAGACGATGATTGTTATGTATATTTTCTGTGAATGAGCGCTATCTTGGCGCTCTGTACACCAGCCCCAGCGAACGGTATGAGCGGTGTTAATAGCCGGTAGATGCTGGATGCGGTTGTGCGGTTGTGCGGTTGAGTGCTAGATGGAGCCTTGATTCTGATATCTAAATCGTCACTGATGGCCTAATCACGAAGCGATAACGTCGCGTTTGAATAACTCACGCGATTCTCTTCGCCCGCATTCGGATTTTTTGATAGTCTCAGCTATCGCACATTATAAGCCTGTACTAGTGAAATTTAGCATTCAACTCTCTGCCGACTACCCCGATAAATCCTACGGTGGAGATAAAGTTTACGCAGACATGCTCAATCAAGCAAAGCTAGCTGATGCGCAGGGTTTTGATGCTGTTTCTATTACTGAGCATCATTTAATGAATTGCTTGATGATGCCTGCGCCGTTGCAGTTTGCGGTAAAAATCGCAGCGCACACGTCACGCGTTAACATCATGACTTCCATTGTTGTTTTGCCTTTGCATGATATGCGTACCTATGCAGGTGAAGTCGTGGTGGCAGATATCTTCACCGAAGGCAGGCTGATGTTGGGTGTAGGGCGTGGTGCGTTCAAGTACGAGATGGAACGCTTAGGCGTACCGATGGATGAAACACAGGATCGGTTCAACGAATCCTTAAGCGTACTGCAAGCACTGTTGAGTGAAGAAGAAGTCAGTTGGGATGGGCAGTACTATCAGTTTGATCCAATTACCATTATGCCTAGGCCGGTTACACCCGGTGGGCCCAGGATGATGATGGCCGTCATGAACCCAGAGGGTGTTTATCATTGCACTAAGCGGGGGTTTCATATTCAAACAACGCCGCTATCGGGTAATCATCAATTGCTGGTTGATCAAGTCAGTGGTTTTAACCGTGCTAAAGATGAGATGGGTGACGCAGGTGGTGAGCTAACCTTGTCGTTATCACGTGTTGGGTTTGTGGTTAAGGGTGATGCCGATCGTCGCGAGAAGATAGAGACGGCAAATCGCTATTACAGCCGATTCGATAATGTGTTTACTGGGCCGGGTATTGTGGAGGGTGGTATGGTAACGCCATTACCTCGTGAGCAAAGCGCTGATGAATTAGCGGAGAGTTTGTTAATCGGTACGCCGCAAGAAATAATAGACAAGCTCGAACCCTACCAACGGCTGGGTATTGATCGCGTAATTATTAATCCCAACTTTGGTTGCGATGCACAACAAACGCTCGACTCACTGCAATGCTTTGCAGAAGAGGTTATGCCCCATTTTGCTAAACATTAATTCAGGAACCATCAATGAGCACTGCAATTGATTGTGAATACACGGTAGAGGGCAGCGGCCCGCCATTGATATTGGTGCATGGTATTGGCGCTGCTCGCAATACGTGGCGTAAAGCCCTGCCGGTGCTTACTCCACACTTTACTGTTATCACTTACGATCTACGCGGCCATGGCGCATCGCCTTTGCCTGATGTGACGTTTGGGTTAGATGAATTGGTAGATGACTTAGAGCGGGTAAGAGTACGATGCGGTGTTGAATCAGCCCATATCGCCGGGCACTCGCTAGGTGGCATGATTGGCCCAGCCTACGCACTTAAATTTCCTGATCGAGTTAAAGCTTTAGCCTTGTTATCTACCGCGGCGTTTCGTACTGAGGATGATAGCGCCAAAGTGATGGGAGTTGTAAAATCCATGGAGGCAGATGGTATTCCAAACATACTACCCACACTCACTGATCGTTGGTTCACTGATGGCTTTATTGAGCAGTACCCAGAGGTCGTTGAGAATCGTTTAAAACAAGTGATTGCAACGGATGCCGATATATTCCTTAATGTATTTCGTATTTATGCCGGTACTGAGATGGAGCCTTGGTTGCACAAGGTTGTTGCTCCTTCATTGGTTTTAACCGGCGAGAACGATGGCGGCTGTAATCCTCGATTAAATAAGTTGATTGATGCTGCCTTGCCACATTCTGAGTTGGTGGTGCTACCTGACTTAAAGCATTCGTTATTACTAGAAGCAGGGGACGTGGTGGCAGAGCATCTTGTGCGGTTTATTCATTCGCTTGAGTGACATATTCACAGCATTAATATGCAGGGTTAATAGGTTGGCAGCGGCACTTGGAGTAGAATGTCCTTATCCTAATTACTCATTAAGGCCATACCATGAGCCGTAAACTAACTGATCTTCGCCAACTTGGTAACACCTCACTAAAGCTAAACGCACTCGGCCTCGGTTGTGCGGCCATGGCCGGCAATCATCGGCCAGTGAGTAATCACGATATCCGCAACGCGCTCACCTCAGGTTTAGATGCTGGCATTACCTTTGTTGATACCGCTCCGTTTTATGGCTTCGGCCGTAGCGAGCATTTTGTCGGTGCAGCGATTCGTAACAGAGAAAACATTGTGCTCTCCACTAAAGCAGGGCGTGTACTTAAAAAAGAACCGATCCCAGCAGATCTACAAGCCGACTGGCCCGGCAGCTTCCCATTTAACCCTGTTTACGATTACACCTACGACGGCGTGATGCGCTCGTATGAAGACAGCATGCAACGTATGGGCATAGATAAAATTGATGTGTTGTTGTTGCATGATATCGGTGAGATGCAACACGGGCCAGAGCTAAACAAGCGTTTATTTGCAGATGCGATGTCAGGCGGTTACAAAGCCTTGGATGAGTTACGGTCTTCAGGTGAGATTCAAGCGATTGGCTTGGGCGTCAATGAAAGAGAAGTGTGCATAGCCGCGATGGAGCACGGGCATTGGGATACCTTTTTATTAGCTGGGCGTTATACCTTGCTTGAGCAAACGCCACTGCATGATTTAATGCCAGCATGTGAGAAGGCAGGCACCGGCATTATTTTGGGAGGCCCGTATAACTCAGGTTTACTCGCTGGCGGTGACACATGGAACTACGCAAAAGCACCTGATGATGTGGTGGCAAAAACTAAAGCTATTGCAAAGGTATGCGAATCACATGGCGTGCCGTTACCGGCAGCGGCATTACAGTTCCCGCTTGGGCATCCGATAGTGGCCAGCGTTATTCCAGGTGCGCGTAGTCGCGCTGAGATGGAGCAGAACATCGCATGGTTTGAAATGGAAATTCCCGCTTCACTATGGAGTGATCTACAAAACGAGAACCTAATGGATAAGCAGGTCCCACTACCTGCTTAGCCTCATCCTAGTCATCCCCGCGCAGGCGGGCTAGGTGCCCTCCGGGGTAGATCCAGCACAACAAGAGAATAGAGCGGAGAATAAGGAATAAACCCCAATTACTTACTACCAAAACAACACACTCAAGCTATTCATTAAACGTGGTCTGTCCCCGTAGTGGCCGCCGTAGTGGCCGGCTTTGTTTCCGATCTTGTCATTCCCGCGCAGGCGGGAATCCATTGTTCCTTAGAGTGGATACCCGCCTTCGCGAGTCTGACAGTGAGAGAGGATTATTTGTCAAAACATAAACAAAAGCACCGGTAAACAAAGTCTCAGTCCTAAAAGAACATGCGGGCAATGGTTTCGGCCACGCAGCCTGGTTTGGGTTGACCTTCAACGTCCATTGTGACCAAATTTACTACGTGGATGGCGTTGCCTTTGACTTCTTCTGCACTTTGCAGCGTAACGCGCGCACGTAACCGTGAGCCGACGTGCACTGGGTTCGGAAAGCGAATTTTGTTGCAGCCATAATTTATGGCTGCCATCAAGCCATCATAGCGAGGCGCATTGGGGTCAACTGCACCTGTGAGATATGGGATCAATGACAATGTCAGAAAACCATGTGCA
>CALJAA010000096.1 GCA_938028465.1 uncultured Granulosicoccaceae bacterium
ATTGCTCGAATCCGTTGCCTAATCCTTACATCACTTGCAATCGAGTTATACGATCGCTTTCATACCCGTCATGTGGCCTCGCAACCTAGCACCCACCTTTTCAATTGGGTGGTTACGGATTGCGTCATTGATTTTTACTAACTGAGCATTGTCAACACCAGCATCATTGATTTGTAAACCTTTACCAATCACATCAGTTTTAATTGATGGCATTAGCTCTTTCGCTAGTAGCGGTCGAGCCAACTGATCAAACAAATAACAGCCGTATTCTGCAGTATCAGAAATGACAACGTTCATCTCGTACAGTTTGCGACGAGCGATTAGGTTAGCAATCAAAGGCGTTTCGTGTAGTGACTCGTAATAAGCTGAATCTTCAATAATACCGGCATCAACCATAGTCTCAAAAGCTAGCTCTACACCAGCACGGATCATCGCAACCATCAAGATACCGTGATCAAAGTACTCTTGCTCAGCAATCTCTTCTGTAGAGATAGTTTGCTTCTCGAACGCCGTTTCGCCAGTTTCAGCACGCCACTTAAGTAGGTTCACATCATCATTAGCCCAATCAGCCATCATCGTGCTAGAAAAATGCCCAGACATGATGTCGTCTTGATGCTTTTGGAATAAGGGACGTAATATGTCTTTCATTTGCTCTGATAGTTCGTATGCACGAATTTTTGCTGGGTTAGACAAGCGATCCATCATCGTTGTGATGCCACCGTACTTAAGCGCTTCAGTTACTACCTCCCAACCGTTCTGTACAAGCTTGGCTGCGTATGGAGCGTCCATACCTTCTTCTATCATTTTGTTGTAGCAAAGTACTGAACCAGTTTGTAGCACACCACACAGAATGGTTTGCTCACCCATTAGGTCAGATTTAACTTCCGCGATAGGTGATGATTCCAATACACCAGCGCGATGGCCACCTGTGCCTACAGCGAGTGCTTTGGCGATCTTCATACCGTCACCGTTAGGGTCGTTCTCACGATGCACGGCGATTAGCGTTGGCACACCGAAACCACGTACATACTCAGCACGCACCTCAGAACCCGGACACTTAGGGCACATCATCACAACCGTGATATCTTTATTGACTTGCATACCTTCTTCTACAAGGTTAAAGCCGTGCGCGTAGTCAAGTGTTGAACCTTTTTTCATCAAAGGCATAACTGCGTTGACAACAGCAGTATGCTGCTTATCCGGAGTAAGATTCATCACGATGTCAGCGGTAGGAATTAGATCTTCATAGGTGCCAACCGTAAAACCATTGTCAGATGCATTCATAAAAGATTGACGCTTCTCATCAATGGCAGCCTGACGTAGCGCGTAGCTCACGTTAAGCCCAGAGTCACGCAGGTTTAAACCTTGATTGAGGCCTTGCGCACCACAACCAACGATGACGATCTTCTTGCCTTTGATGTATTCCACACCATCCGCGAACTCATCAGCTTGCATAAAACGACACTTGCCGAGCTCTTCGAGTTGAAGTCTCAGTGGTAAAGAATTGAAGTAGTTTTGGCCCATAGCGAGGCTCCGGTAAAAGCGAATAGAGGTTTACGGCGTGAATTCTAAAGGACTAGCTTCATTGCGTAAATCGACATATTCGACACACTGCGTTGCATAAAACGCACAGAAACCCTAACTTATTGTTATGATTGAATAAACACCCACAGAGTTGCTCCACTTGGATATCCGTGCCTACAAAGTCTTTCTCAACTTGGCTCAAACCCTCCATTTTGGGCGCACCGCGGCTCAAACTAATCTCAGCCCATCGGCAGTGAGCAGACACCTGCAACGCCTCGAAGCGCATGTGGGCCAAACCTTAATTGAGCGCGACAATCGACAAGTACAGCTTACGCCTGCGGGCCGCCATTTTTTTGAATACGCTTCAGATGCAGTCGATAATTGGCAAAAGATCCGCAATGATCTTGACGTTAACACCGCTAAACTCACCGGCGAAGTGAGTGTATTTGGCTCCGTAACCGCCAGTTACAGCATGCTGAGCCAGATCTTGCCCGTTATGCGGGATTCCCACCCCGGTATTGAAATCAAGTTACGCACCGGTGATCAGGCAGAAGCACTCGAACGAGTAGTAGACGGCGTAGATGACTCGGCCATCATCGCGGTGCCGTCAAAGCTCCCTAAAAAGCTAAGCTGCCTGCCATTACGACGCACACCGCTGTGTTTAATTGGCCCGACGATTCCTAGTCCGCTCACCAGCACGTTAAATGATTATCTAAAAAATGACGAAGAGCCCAATTGGAGTGACCTGCCAGTGGTATTGGCTGAGCGAGGGCTCGCACGAACTCGTTTTCTTAAGCGCATGAAGTCTTTACACTGTGAGCCACGCATCTATGCACAAGTGGCCGGACACGAAGCTGTGGTATCAATGGTAAGTTTAGGGTTTGGTGTTGCGGTTGTTCCTGCCTTGGTAATTGAACACAGCCCTATTCGCGAAACGGTACGAGTACTACCCTATATGCATGATCTCAAACCCTTTGAGCTTGGTTTATGTGCCCATGAAGAGCGCTTAGGCGATCCCTTGTTAAACGCATTCTGGAACTGTGCTGCCGATTCTTACCCTCAAGCTTAATTAACATAGCAAATTAAAAGTCCACTATTCATGTTCAACGCTACTCTGAGTAATCTGTGCGTCAACTTCGACAATCATTTTATGCTTAACAAAATTAACTGGAAGCTCAACGATAGTCAGCACTGGGTCATTACCGGGGCAAACGGCTCAGGCAAATCGGCTTTAGCGGCAAGTCTCCTCGGTATCGGTGATATCGAAGCCGGCATAATCAGCGGGCTGCCAGCCAATATTGCTGTTGTATCGTTTGAAGCACAGGCCGAGCTGATTGAAAAAGAACGCCGGAAGGATGATGCAGATATTCTTGATGTGATTACTGAGGGTACTAGTGTTCAAGAAATACTGGACGAAGACTGCCAAAATAAAGACGAACAGCAACGCTTAATTGAAGCGTTTAAATTTGAATCGCTGCTTAACCGAAGTTTTCGCAAGCTCTCCACAGGCGAAACACGCAAAGTAATTCTAATCAAAGCGCTAACCAGCAATGCTGACCTACTGATACTCGATGAACCGTTTGAAGGTCTCGATTTGCATTCAGACGAGCTACTACACCAACTTTTGCAAGAGTACAGTAATACCTTGCCCATGGTGTTGGTGCTAAATCGTTTCGATGAGATACCCAGCTTTATCACTCGTATTGCTTACGTTGAAAAGGGTGAGCTTACGCATACCGTCGATGTTGATGATGAAACAGCAGTAGCAGAGCTTCGCCAGTTATTGCATTTAAAAACCAGCGAATTAGCGATACCCACTAATGGCTCACAGTCAACGACCACAATCTTGGATCAAGCTACAACGCTCGTTGATATCAAAGATGGTCGCATCGCTTATGGCGACACTGTTATTTTTGACAAACTAAATTGGCGGATTAAACCGGGCGAGCATTGGCAAGTTAGTGGCCCTAACGGAAGTGGAAAAACGTGTTTACTCAACCTGATTACCGGCGATCATCCCCAATGCTACGTTAACGACATCAAAATATTTGGTATGCAACGCGGCCAAGGTGAAAGCATATGGGATATCAAACAACATATCGGCTATGTATCTAGCGCCCTGCAATGGGAATACAAAGTGAGTGTAAGCGTGCGTAATGCCATCATCTCTGGCTTCTATGACAGCATTGGTATTTACCAACAATATAGTGATGAACAAAAATCCATTGCTAATCAATGGCTGGCTCTTTTGGGCATGGAGTTATCAGGCGACAAACCATTTAATCAGCTTTCATTTGGTGATCAACGGCTTGTACTCATTGCTCGGGCAATGGTTAAACACCCTCCTTTGTTGATTCTCGATGAGCCTTGTTTAGGGCTTGATGATCTAAACCGACAACTAGTGTTAGCGTTAATTGAACGTATATGTAGTGGCTCGGATACAACGGTTTTATATGTAAACCACCGGTTACAAGATAAAATTGCAGGCGTAAACCATCATATGGTGTTAGGCGGCGGAACTGGCAAACACACACAATGATTGATCTGACCCTTGGGTATGGCGTTTTGTTGGTGCTGTTAGGTTTAGTGGCAGGAATCATCAACACACTAGCAGGAGGCGGATCTAACCTCACCATTCCCGCTTTAATGATTGCCGGCTTGCCGCCCGATGTCGCTAACGCTACTAATCGAATTGGCGTGATGATGCAATCACTCACAGGAATGAAGCAGTTTCACTCCAAAGGCAAGCTTCCTACTGGGGATCTCAAAGCAATTTTAATCCCCACTCTGCTAGGTGGTTTGGTTGGCGCTGTAGTAGCCAGCTATGCACCTGATTATTTACTCAAACCAGCATTGCTACTTACCATGTTGGGTATGGCTGCATTAATGCTATTTAAACCTTCAGTCGTCATCCCTGAAGCAGGCACACCCGTTAAACTGGTAAAAGAAGCACCGGGAGCTTGGTCAGCCTTATTTATTGCAGGTGTGTATGGGGGCTTTGTACAAGCCGGCGTTGGCTTTGTACTGATCGCAGCACTTGCAGGAACATTGCGATACGACATCGTATCAACCAACGCACTCAAAATAGTCTGTACAGTATCCTTCACTGCTGTCGCGCTAGCATTGTTTATTTATAACGACCAAGTCGCCTGGATTCCGGGTTTGCTGCTAGCGGTTGGCAGCATGGTTGGAGCTTGGCTAGGGGTTAATATCGCAATGGATATATCACCAAAGCTAATGAAATGGTTTTTATTTTTAATGACCCTAGTAGCAGTAATCGCAGCCATGCTTAACTAATTGAGTTACTCATGCCTTATATAATAATTACACTATTTGTGGCCGCCCTTGTTTATCTTCCAAGTTTACGGATATCCATGGTGATGCGTAAACACAGTAAGCACAGGGAGGACCTACCCGGTACCGGCGGCGAGTTAGCTGCACATCTTATTAAGCGCTTTGAGTTAAAGGATGTATCACTAGAAGAAACCGATGATCGCAAGGATCACTATGACCCAATTAGCCGAACGGTGAGGCTAGGAAAAAGCAACTTTAATGGAAAATCACTCACCGCCATAGCGGTTGCTGCCCACGAAGTTGGCCACGCCATTCAATTTGATCGGCAAGAAGCTATTTCACGACTACGTAGTCGCTATTTACCAACAGCCTTTCTGCTAAAAAAAGCTGGAATATTGATGCTCACCGCTACGCCTTTTGTCGCCATTATTGTTAGGGCCCCTGCTGCCATCATGTTATTCGTTGGCATCGGCTTATTTTTACAACTGCTGGGTGCAATGGCCTATTTAATTATACTGCCCGAGGAGTGGGACGCTAGCTTCAAAAAAGCAATGCCAATCTTAACTGAAGGTGAATATATCAATGAAGCTGATTTCCCCGCCGTACAAAGTGTTTTAAAGGCAGCCGCCTATACCTACTTCGCAGCAGCGCTTGCTGATCTTCTACATATTGGCAGATGGATCATGATACTTCGTCGGTAGAGTTGCCATGAAACATAACATCAATGATGACCCTTGGTGGCCAACGAACTATTTTGCGAGCCGCAGTCAATTTATAAAGTTAGGTACGGCAGCTGGCGCACGCATGGACTCCTACCCTATCGCAGCTCCAGGCCCAGCAGCTGAAACGCTTACTGTAGACGTTGCATCTATCACGTCGGGTAACGACAAACAGCTAATCATTCTGACTAGTGGCGTTCATGGTGTTGAAGGCTTTCTCGGTGCAGCTGTGCAAATAAGTGCATTAAAAGGATTTATTAAAAACGGTACACCTGCACGCACCGGTATTGTCATGATTCACGCTGCCAATCCTTGGGGCTTTGCGCACCTTCGACGAGTAGACGAAAATAATGTCGATATAAACCGAAACTTCTTTGCGCGCATACCGATATCGCATTCTCGTTACGCCGCACTAAATCCGATCATCAATCCGTCGCTACCACCAAGCATCACAGGCGAAATTAAGTATTGGTTTAACGCGATTAAACTTATTGCGCTCAAGCGAGGCATTAAAAAACTTTTTGAACCCATCGCTCAAGGGCAATACGATTATGCTAAAGGTGTTTTTTATGGCGGAACGCAAATAGCCGAATCAACAGCCCTACTAAAGAGTTTAATAGAAAAACATTCAACTGATTATCAACGAATATCGATACTAGATGTTCACAGTGGTTTAGGCCCTTCTGCCAAAGCTTCTTTAATCGGTAACAGTAACATCGTTGCCGAGCCAGATCGAAAGCAATGGTTAACTAACCACTATGGCAACCAGATATACATAGATACCGATAGCACCAATGCCTATAATGCTAGCGGTACATTTAGTCGCTGGTGCCAAGGCACACTAGCTGATAAACAATATTTATATCTTTGTATTGAGATAGGTACAGTTAATCCCATTAAATTATTTACAGCTTTACGACGTGAAAATCAAGCTCACCAATGGGCTAATAGCCGCACATCACAATACGTAAAAACCAAACAAAGATTACTCAGTGTTTTTTCACCAAATTCACCACGATGGAAACAAGAAAGCGTTGCGGAGGGTATAGCAGTTCTCATGAACACATCCACACTACCAACTGAATACGTAAAAACTTCATATCAGGGTTAATACGTGGGATCTACAATCATCGGTATTAAAACCAAATACGTGTGTATGATTTTTAGATTTGTGCTGCTATTTAACGCTCAAAATCGACTTATGGCAATCGGCAGCGTAGAATAAATACTGTATTATGACAGCACCGAATTAAACAAGGATGAATTAACCATGCTAAAAAACCTCATCGCATCAGCTTCAATCGCTGGCCTTCTACTACTAAGCTCTTGCGCTGCTACTTTATTGAAACCGATAAAAGAATCAGACAAAGATACAACAGGTGAATACAACGGCACCTGGACACTAACTCAAAAAGCGTTAGCCGCAAACCAATCAGTAGGCGACAAACTTTTTAAATGCACGTTCTATAATTCAACTGCGATTATTCGTGTTAATAATGGTGTGGGCCAACTACGATACGGCAAGTACAGTGGCAAAGGTAATATCTCAAACAAGGGTGCCTTCTATATCGAAATACCAACCGAACATGGTTTTAAGAGTTCATCTGGTACTAATTCGTCTCAAAATGCCATTACGTATATTTTTAAAGGTTTCTTAGCTAAAGATGCTTCCAAGGGTTTGTACACGATTGGAATGGCTGAGCTTAATAATTCAGGTTGCTCTACTAAACTAACCATCGTTCCTGCTGCTTGATCCAGCAAACAGACTAATTGCATCACAACACGAGGCTAGGCTCTCTAGTCTCGTAGCTATTGCGTAAATTTATCCAAAATTACCCGTACAATCAGCAATCATTTATAACACTCTCGCGCTGTGTCCAACCACAAGCACACACTCAGCAATAATAAACCAGAGAACCAAAGCAAGATATGCCCAGTGTGTAAGCGCTCGTTTAATAATCGTAAACGCTGGCAATCGAGAGGCTTGTGGCCATCAATCAAATATTGCTCTGACAAGTGTCGACGCTTAGCCAATAGGCAATCGATATGAATGAATCTCGAGCAGTCTGGTGGGTAAAACGGGATATGCGCTTGTCGGACAACGAGGCTTTGTGTGCAGCGCTTGAAAACCACCAACAAGTCGTTGCTTTGTTCATCTGCGAACCTTCTCTCTACGACGCAGATGAGACATCTCCCATGCATGTGTTTGCCTGGTGGCAAACGCTAACTGCGTTGCAAGCAGCACTTCGTGATATCGGCGTGAACTGTATTTTGCAAAAGGAGAAGCGGAGGCCGTATTCAGCCACCTACACAACCAGTATCATTTTGATGCCATTTATAGCCATGAAGAAACCGGTACCGCGCTTACAAACCAGCTCCTCATCTGAAACTCCCTTTCTAGTCAGATTACCCAAGCTCATCCACGGAAAAGCAGCCAATCACCTAGCAATTTAGCGCTGTATCAGATATAAACTTTATCCGTAAAGTGAAATATCAATTAGGGATCAAAGGACATGTTGTTTACAACACTCGATCGTATTTATCATTCCCTGTTTGGTGATTTTCGACTCAGCCGATTACTAACCTCTGTATTCGTATTTATGTTGGTAGCCACAGTCGCACTTACTAGTTATCTCATCATTGATAGCAATACTAAAATCGTCAACTCAATAGTCGACAAGTTCGCTAAAAACATTGCACACGAAGTCAATACAGATCTCACCCGGTTTCTTGAAACGCCAGCAATAATCAACGCCAATACGCAGCATGCGGTAAAAGCGAACCGCATTAATCCGAAAAACAACAATAGCTTATCAAGATTCCTATGGGATGCCGCGCACCTGAACCTTGATCATCTTGTGTCGTCCATTTACTTCGCTGGTATCGATGGGCGGTTTATCAGCATTGGCGTGGCAGATTCAGATCATCAAGAAATTGAGCAGCTGTTTAGCGTATCTGCACCGTTTACAGATGGGCGCCACACTGATATTAAACCCGGGCCAAATGGTGTGTTAGGTGAACCCGTGGAAGTGCGCAATCCTTACGATCCAAGAAAACGGCCTTGGTTTCAAAAAGCCATGTCCAACCCTGATGAGGCTATATGGACTGACATCTATACGGATTTCGACTCTGGTTTACCCACAATTACACGAGCCATTACTGTAAGAGGTGACGATAATCTCATTCGTGGTGTAGCCGCTGTTGATTTGTTTCTTGAACACCTACAAGAGTTTCTCGACACGTTAATAGTGAGTAACCACACCGAGGTATTTATCACTAATGGCGAGGGCTTATTAGTTGCCGCCATCGCGCCTGGCGTAAAAACCGATAAACCCTCGCACAATATACCAACGGAAGAAGCGCCGTTCCCTTTTACACTTGCCGCAACTCGGTATATTGATAACAACCCGCTTGTGCAGGCTCAGCAGGATAAACCGCACGGTGTGTCAATCACACTAGAAGGAAGCGACGGGTTGCTTTACGTGTCTCCAATCGGCGGGGAGTATGGTTTGAACTGGCGCTTAGGTATATTTTTACCTAAACGCGATTTCGTCAGCAGCATTTGGGAGCAATTGAAACTCTTGGTACCTCTGATATTGGTTGTGTTGTTAACGGCGATAGGATCAATAGTTGGCATGTTGTCGTTGGTTGTAAAACCGATACGGCAACTATCTGCAGATACAGCCCAAATTGCAGCTGGTGATTTTTCAGTACCAATACATGTTCGCGGAAAAAATGAAGTTGGCGTTTTAGCCAAATCGTTTGAACACATGCAAGATAACCTTAACTCGACCTTTAGAGACCTACTGCTAAGAGATAGAGCGATAGCTGAGGTAGATGTAGGGATTCTCATCTGCGATGCAACAAAAGCTAACTTCCCGATTTTATACGTTAATAATGCAATGGTTGCACTAACGGGTTATAGCAATGACGAGTTTATTGGAGCAAACCTACTGACACTAGAAGGCACTGACCCAAATCATCCAGAAATTGAAACGATCAAAGTAGCATTAGAAAACGACGAGCCAGCCCAAGTCATCTTTGAAAGCAGAAGAAAGGACGGGGTTGAATACATTCGAGAATTTGCTATTTCTCCTGTCCGAAACGATGATGGAGAAACCATCCACTACATCTGCATACAACGAGATATTACTGAGCGTATTAACACCGAAATTCAGTTACGGCGTGCGCAAAAGAATGATGCAATTGGTCAACTTTCAGGCGGAATAGCTCACGACTTTAATAATTTACTCAGTATTGTTGCCGGCCGGTTAGAGCTTATCAATGCCACCGTTAAAGATGGATCAGCACAACAGCATGTGAGCGAGGCAGAGCATGCCGTTGATATGGGTGCCAGGTTAACCCATCGGCTTTTAGCGTTTGCACGTCAAGGGGCATTAGAGCCAACGGTAGTCAACTTAAATGAACAGGTAAAAAGCTCACTGATTATTTTAGAACCCACCGTCGGCGCTAACATTAAGATTGTCTCAAACTTAGATGATGATATTTGGTCCACCTGTATCGACCCTAGTGAAATAGAGAACACGGTAATCAACCTCACCATCAATGCGCGAGATGCGATGCCCAATGGTGGTGTCATTCGAATCGACACAAGCAACGTGACACTTGATTCGGTGGCTGCACAGGCTCTTTCACTTCCGGCAGGTGATTACGTCAAATTGACAGTTAGTGACTCTGGCACAGGCATGACAGAAAAAACGAAAACCCACTTATTCGAACCCTTCTATACAACCAAACCCCTAGATAAAGGAACTGGGATGGGCTTGGCATCTATCTATGGGTTTGCCATGCAATCAGGCGGTACTATCACAGTAGATTCAGCACTCGACGTTGGCACCACATTCCATGTCTACTTGCCACGTCACAATGAGTTAGATTCAAACGCGAGCGAACAAACCTTGCGATCAAACGTTTCGCAAACATCATCTAACCAGCAATTAAGTGTTTTAGTCGTAGAGGATAATCGATCAACTCGTGAGGTAGCGGTCGGCCGCCTTGAGTCATTAGGCTTTTCAGTAATCGAAGCCGATTCAGGCTTGGCTGCACTCAGTGTTCTAGAGTCTGATCGCAAAGTCGATCTCCTCTTCTGTGATCTTGTGTTAGGCGGGGGTATGAGCGGCAAGGAAGTTGCGCAATGGGCGCATCAACATAACCCGACTTGCAAGATATTGCTGACATCGGGCTTCACGGACAAACATCTGGTTGAACTCAGTGCTGACACACCGCGATGGAGGGTATTACAAAAACCTTACAAATTTAACGCACTACAAGAAGCTGTTGAAAGCTTGATGAAATAGCAAAGTTTTGAACGATAGCTAATTACTCAGGCTCAGATGCACTCGTAATGATGCCTGCTCTATCAACCATACGCGCCAACTCTGTAATGGAATGAGCACCAGATTTTTCCATAATGCGTGCACGATGATGATCAACCGTACGATGACTAATATCAAGTTCTCGAGCTATTTCCTTATTGGACAGGCTAGCTGTTCCTGATACCAAAAGCTTTAATACTTCAAACTCGCGGTCGGTCAATCGGGCTAGTTTGGATTTTATAGAACTGTTCTGCAATTCTTTCTCACGCATTGCTTCATCT
>CALJAA010000097.1 GCA_938028465.1 uncultured Granulosicoccaceae bacterium
TTGGTCACTGCTGATGGTGGAGCTGAAGTTATGAAGCTTATCCTAGGTGGCCAAGTTATGGCAGGCTTTGGTTCAGGCGAGCACTACCCCTACCTAGAATCAGGCGACATGAAAGTTATCGCAGGTGCAAACCAAGCTCGTTTAAGCTACGCACCCGAAACTAAAACGTTTATCGAATCAGGTGTAGCGGCATACGTTGATCCTATCTTCTTCCTGGCAATGCGTGCGGGTACTGATCCTGAAGCGACTGCCGCTATTGCAGCAGCCATTGATGAGGCCACTAAATCACCTGAATTTGCAGAAATAGTTCAGAATGCTGTAAAAGGCGACCCCATAAATATGGGTGTTGAAGGCACGAAGCAAATGATGGTTGACGGCTTAGCTAACGCAAAAATATTATTTGCTAAGTAATTTATTCGCTAAGTTGCAGGGCTAAAACCCCACTGCACTTGCGGTGGGGTATGCATTGACTTTACATCACGAGGAAACCATATGGTCGGGTTAGGTGACCGCATTTCCGGAACGTTTTTTCTGCTTCTTGGGTTAACGATGTATTTATACGTCAACCCCAATTACATTGAAACTGTCGACGGCGGAAACATCTCTCCCAGTACTTTTCCTAATATTCTCGCTATCGTTTTAGCAGTGTGCGGGGCACTATTATTATACAAACCCACGGCACAACAAACACCTGACATCCGTAGTATCGCGATCACAACACTGTACGTGCTGCTCTTGTGTATTGGTCTCTATGCGATGTCCAAAGTTGGTTTTGAATATGTAGCTCCGATTCTAGCGCTAGTTATTATGTTGGCAATTGGCGAACGTCGCTCACTCTGGCTTGCCATTGGCGTCATCGGAATCCCTGTTCTTATTTGGTTTCTTGTCACCATCGCGCTCGGTCGAGCACTGCCCTAAATACATCATGGTAGATCTCTCAACAATACTGGCAGGCTTTGCAGATGCGTTTACGCTCTACAACTTAACGTTCGTTCTTTTTGGCGTGGTGCTTGGTCAGTTTGTTGGTGCAGTCCCCGGTATTGGGCCAATAATGGCGATGGCCATCGCTATTCCGTTTACGTTTGGGTTAGATACCTTGCCTGCCATTGCATTTTTAGTGGGCGTTAATAAAGGTGGTTTAGTAGGAGGCGCGGTACCGGCTATCCTGATGAACACACCCGGCACACCAGATGCGGCAGCCACTGCCTTGGATGGTTACCCTCTAGCCAAACAAGGGAAGCCATTAAAAGCTACTAAAATGGCGCTCTTTTCCTCTATTACGGGCGACACGATCAGCGATATCGTACTGATAACCGTTTCTGCACCACTGGCTATTCTTGCTCTTAGGATGGGCCCTATCGAAATCGTTGCGCTGATGATTTTCGCTTTTTCAATACTTGCAGGCTTGATTGGCAATTCACTTATCAAGGGCATTATTGCTGCAACACTAGGGCTTTTAGTAGCCTGTGTGGGACAAGATCCAGAGCACTTTACACCGCGCTTAATATTTGGGCATTGGGATCTTTTTAATGGCTTACCTTTGCCATCTGTTGCCATTGGTATGCTAGCGATTTCAGAACTGCTACGCCGTATGTCAATCGCTCATGGCGGCAACGTTACTTCAGCGATCATCAATGAAGATACCGGCAACCCTGATGATCAGCGCGTCACGTGGGCAGAATATTGGTCTTGCCGATACACGCTGCTTCGTGGTGCCACCATCGGTACGATTCTCGGCGCGCTTCCCGGCATTGGGTCTACCGCAGCGGCCTTTATGTCATACGCAACGGCAAAAGGGTCGTCTAAAGATCCTGCTAGTTTCGGTAAAGGAAACATTCAAGGCATAGCTGCATCCGAGTCTGCTAATTCAGCGGTGGTTGGCGCAAACCTTATACCTTTGCTTACCTTAGGCATCCCCGGCAGCGTAGGTGCAGCACTTATCATTTCAGCCTTCATGATTCACGGCCTACAGCCTGGGCCTTTGTTGTTCACCACCCAAGGGCAATTGGTGTACGGCCTTTTCGGCGCGATGCTAATGGCCAATTTTCTTAATCTATGGGTAGGCCAAATTGGGCTTCGATTTTGGGTAAAGGTAGTTTCAGCTCCTGAGTCCATTATTTTTTCATCAGCTATATTGCTTTGCATTGTTGGCGTATCAATGGCTACCAGCGGCATATTTGGCGTAGCCATTATGCTGATATTTGCATCTATCGGTTATTTGATGTCAAGTTTCGGATACTCATTAGTGATTTTCATCATCGCGTTCTTCTTAGGTCCAAGATTTGAAAAATCAATCTCGCAATCTCTAGCATTAACCAACGGTGATTTAACACAAATGCTTAAAAGCCCAGTTGCGGTTGCCTTGCTTGTGCTTTCAGTTGTATCGTTTATTTGGTTTATACGTAAAAACGCACAAGAACGTGCTGACGACGCATAACCGATTATCTAACTATACGTCGGTACCACTTCAATGACCAACAAGCCTAACTTCCTTTTCTTTATCACTGATCAACACCGAGCTGATTGGTTAGGCTGTATGGGCCATCCGGTTGTTAACACTCCCAACATCGATGCGTTAGCAGCAACAGGCACCTTGTTTGAAGATTTTCATGTAGCGGCGCCGGTTTGTATGCCTAACCGTGCCTCGTTAATGACGGGCCGTATGCCCAGTGTGCATGGGCTACGCACCAATGGATGCGTTCTACCAAAGCGAGCTAACACCTTTGTCGATGTACTCGCTAAAGGCGGGTATCGCACAGCCACTATTGGCAAGAGTCACCTGCAACCGTTCACAGGACTTGCTCCTAAGCGTACGGAAGACGCACAGTCACGGTTAATCGAAGAAGCATGGAAGAATGATGATGAAGATTACGGCCATGAAGAGCCTGATCGTTACGACCGTAAAGGGATATACCAAGTTGAACTGCCCTACTATGGATTTGAGCACATCGACATGGCAACGGGCCATGGAGATCAATGTGGGGGGCACTATGGCCAGTGGTTTCGAGAAAACTCACCTGATTGGGAAAGCTTGCATGATCCGGAAAACGAATTAGCGCATAACTACAGCTGCCCACAGGCTTTTCGTACACCGGTGCCAGAGGCACTCTACCCCACTACTTGGATTGCGGACCGCGCTATTGATTATCTAAACAAAAGCGTTAGTCATGACGATCCTTTTTTTGCGTTCGTGTCATTCCCGGATCCTCACCATCCGTTTAACCCGCCGGGCAAATATTGGGATATGTATTCACCTGATCAGTTTGAGGTAAGCCTGCCGTATGAAGCACATCAAAACCCAACGCCACCGATGCAAAGTACAAATGAACGGTGGGAGCAAGGGCTGCCGGCTGAAACGCCACAAACGGCATTTCGTGCCGACACTGAACACGTAAAAGAGGCAATGGCATTAACGGCCGGCATGATCACTATGATTGATGATCAGATTGGGCGCGTCGTACAAGCATTAAAGGACAATGGACAGTACGACAACACGGTAATCATTTTTACTTCTGACCATGGTGACTACCTCGGTGATTTTAATCTGATGTTAAAAGGCGCACTGCCATTTCGCGCCATTACCCATGTGCCAATGATTTGGTCTGATCCTAACTCGCGTCAAGCTCACAAAAGCCAAGCCTTAGCATCTACGATAGATATTTCTGCCAGCATTCTTGATCGCGCCGGATTAGCGCCGTATTTTGGTATACAGGGTTGTAGTTTTCTCCCTTGTCTCTCGAGCACTCAATACCATCGTGATGCCTTGCTAGTTGAACACAACGATGGTGGCCCTAGGATGGGGTTTGAACGCGCAGCACGCACGCGAGCGCTCATCACTAAAGATTGGCGCTTGACAATCTACGCTGGTGAAAGCTGGGGCGAGCTTTACGATCTTAATACTGATCCAAACGAGACTAACAACCTATGGGGCGACCCAATCGTTGCGCAAATACAAGCAACATTAGCCTTAAGAATGATTAACCTATTAGCAAGGCAGATGGATGAAAGCCCCCGAGCTAATCGACTTGCATAGTTTGCTACAACGTACTGATACTCCCGGGCTAATTAACACAATATGCAATATCATCTAAACGGATTCAAATCAGGCAACCCGGCTGTAGCGATATCAAAACAAGCTAGTGCCAATAACAAAGAAACAGCGAGCCAATCGGTTGATGTGCTCATCGTTGGCTGCGGCCCAACAGGCCTAACATTGGCAGCACAGCTTTGTTCATTTCCTGACATCACAGTAAAAATCGTTGATCAAAAACCCGGCGCACTGGATGTGGGTCAAGCCGATGGCTTAGCTTGTCGATCGCTTGAGATGTTTGAAGCATTTGGTTTTTCTGAGAAGGTTATAAAAGAAGCTTACGGTGTTAACGAAGTAGCTTTTTGGCGCCCTGAGCCTCAAGGGCGAAACTTGCACCGCGCTGATCTCATTCAAGATGTCGAAGATGACTTATCTGAAATGCCGCATGTGATTCTCAACCAAGCTCGTGTGCACGATTTTTATCTTGAAAATATACTCAATAGCACGCATAGGCTTGTGCCAGATTACAACCGCAAACTGACTGAGCTTACCCGTACCAAGAATACTGATTACCCATTAACCGCTACCATTGATGAAATCAGCACCGGCAAAAAGGAAACCATCAACGCACGCTACGTGGTCGGTTGCGACGGTGCTCGAAGTACGGTTCGACAATTTTTAAACTTACAACTTAAAGGTGAATCCGCTCGGCAGTTGTGGGGTGTTATGGATGTGCTGGCGATCACTGACTTTCCTGACATTCGAAAAAAGGCCGTTATCCAATCGAAACAACAAGGCAGTTTGCTCATCATTCCTCGCGAAGGTGGTTATATGGTGCGCATGTATATCGAGCTTGACGAGCTTCATGGTAATGAGCGTGCGAGTGATAAAAACGTAACGTCCGATATGCTCATTGAAAAAGCGCGTGCCATCTTGTCACCTTATTCACTGGATGTAAAAGAAACCGCGTGGTGGTCGGCTTACGAAATTGGCCAGCGCGTATGCGACCAGTTTGATAACGTTTTAGCTGGCAATAGAGCGCAGCGAACACCGGATACGTTTATTGCAGGCGATGCTTGCCATACCCACAGCCCAAAAGCTGGGCAAGGTATGAACGTAGGTATGGCTGATTCGTTTAATCTGGGCTGGAAGCTAGCTGCTGTGATTCGTAAACAGGCATCGCCTACTCTATTACATACTTATTCGCTTGAACGACAAGCAAAAGCTCAAGAGCTCATCGACTTTGATAAAGATATGGCTAGGTTGTTTAGCACCAAGCCAAAAAATGCCGCCGAGGCCGAGCAATTCCAACAGTACTTTAAAAAGCATGGGCGCTATACCGCCGGCGTCGAAACCCAATATGATGTTTCTGCTATTACGAATACAGCTCAGAACCAAGCCCTGGCTTCAGACCTCACCGTTGGCAAGCGATTTCACTCAGAACGCGTAATACGGTTAAGTGATGCGTTGCCAATGCAGCTTGGGCACATGATAAAAGCGGATGGTCGGTGGCGCTTAATAGCATTTGCAGGTGTTGAAGATAACGGCCAAGCCGATAAGCCGGTTGCATCGCTTTGTTCGTATCTATCGGAGCATTCTAATAGCCCTGTAGTGCGTTACACACCTAAGAATGCTGATATCGACAGTGTTATTGATGTACGCGCCGTGTTTCAATCAGCGCACCAAGCACTGTCGATTGAGGCGATGCCACAACTGTTACTGCCAGGCAAAGGGCGGTATAAACTAGTGGATTACGAAAAGATATTTTGCCCAGACTTAAAAAATTCCCGTGATGTTTACGATACCCGCGGTATCGATCGTGCCCACGGTGCATTGGTAATAGTGAGGCCTGATCAGTATGTTGCTGGTGTGTTGCCACTTGATGATTTTAAAAGCCTCAGCGCGTTCTTTGATCAGTTTATGTTACAACCATCCCCTAGTTAATAAGTTATGTATCAAAGTTTAATACCATAGCCACATCGGGTGAAAACCCTAGCTGCTCATAAATAGGCCGCCCCGCGTCAGATGCAAGTAATCGAACAAAGCTTACTCCATAATCCCTTAACCAGTTTAGCGCGTCCTCATTTAGCTTCATCGATATTCCAAGATTTCTATGGGTTGGGATTGTATATACATCGCCAATAAACCCGTAGTGACCTTTAGAAAAGTATCGAAAAGGGATATCCGATTTAATAAAAGCGCCTACTATTCCTACAATGTGGTTATCTACTTTAGCTAAAAAGTGAACCGCCAGATTTTCCTCATACATTCGACTGTAGTCTTTAAAAATAAGTTCGGATGCATTCTCGTCGAGGTACCGGTCATACCCAAATTCATGAAACATGTCAATTTTCATGTCAACAATACACGCTATGTCATCTGGTGAAGCAACGTCGTATATTATTTCCATACTTTTCAGATCTCATTTAAACGTAACGCATGAAACACCATCATAGCTATTTTTATCATCTCAATTGCAGCGGCTTAGCAATAAGCGTCATGACAGAGAATCGCCCCAGCCCAAGGTAATCGAATAGACTGTGCCATCTCCATCAAGGTGGAATAATCGAACTCGACACCTAGTTTTCTGTTCGACGCAGCGTACCCTTCACGATGTACATTGGATAGTATGACTGATATCGACCTGCTGAGATAAAAAGCGATAAGGTGGCTCACTAATAATCTCGCCTCATGGTGAGAGTTATTTGCTCTGCAAAGAAGCGAACAATAAATTAAGCAGGGGGTTTTTACGGTAACACCATGCCCGTATAGTCACCTCTAGTTCTCAAAGTCATTACAACATCCTGCTCAGTTCGGTTACGCCAAAACCAACCATGATTGCCTGTGAAAGCCGCGGTTAGTTCCCCCGCTTGTTCAGGCACTCCTCGGCCTTTTTCATAGCTGATACTTTCACCACTACCGTCCCCATGCGTATCGTGATTAAGCACGGCGCCGTTTGCGCTCCACTCAAATTCGGCAGTGGCTCCCTTCTCCATCACTAATTTAACTTCAACGCCTTCACCGGGGCTTAAGGTGTAACTCACTTCATCTGTCCACGCTACTGTTTGAACCGTGTTTTCCGCTTCAAGTTTGTCCGACGCTTGTACGGTAGTCTCTTTATTGTTGGCTTGAGCCTTTGCTAGTTCAGCAGTTATCGCTGTTAGTTGTAACTGAATCGCGGCCAGCTTTTGATTGATCTCTAGCACGGTCGTATCGCTTTGTGTGCTTGATACCGTAGCTGCCGCATCAGCATCGGCTTCAGCGTGCAATTGTTCTTTGATACGCCCCATTTCTGTTAATCCTAGCAAATGCCCAACACCGGTTGGATCGATCCCGTGTTCAGCTGGTAACCAGGCGAATGTCAGTATTGCAGCGGCAACTACAGCGGCACCTAGCGTGGCTTTTATCAAGCCACCGGACGTGGCGTTGACGCTTTGAACTTGCGTAACTGATGCATTAGCACTGACATTGGGGTTCATCGATTAATAGTCCTTTTATTAATGAGTATGAGCAAATTCAGTAACAACGTAGCCGGCTATCTGGATTCCCATTAGCGTAAAACCTGCTGCCATCATCACAACATTTGCAGCGTAGGCTTGGCGAACAAAAGAGGCTGTTGCGCGCCAATATCTCATCACGATAAGAATGGCTGCTAGCGCGAGTAGTTGGCCGATTTCAACACCAACATTAAATGCGATTAGGTTCGGTAGTAGCCCATCTGCCGATATTTCATATTCAATAATCTTTGAAGCGAGGCCAAAGCCATGTAGTAAGCCAAAAATTAGCGTAGCTAGTTGGGTATTAGGCTGAAAACCAAACCAACGTTTGAATGCGCCTAAGTTATCTAATGCCTTATAAACAACCGAAAACCCAATAATTGCATCGATGATGTAGCTGTTGATACCAAAATCGAAGTACACACCGGCAAGCATGGTTAGGGAATGGCCGATGGCAAACAAACTCACATATAGCGCGATCTGTTTCATGCCGTACAAGAAAAATATAACGCCAAGTAAAAACAGAATGTGGTCGTACCCGGTCACCATATGTTTGGCCCCAAGGTAGATAAACGGAATTATCTTGATTCCCGTGATCTCTTGAATGTAGCCTTTGTCGCCTTGGGTGACCGCATGGGCCAGTACTGAATCGGCCCATATCATCGTGAAAATAGCCGTTAGTAGTAGTAACAGCGTGTGATGATTTGGGTATTGCAGTGAATTGACCATGTTGCGTACTGTAGTGTTAGCTGGGCGCACTTGCTTATTGTACGCAGCCGGCTTCTTATTGTTGCTTAAGTAAACAGAAGGTGCTTGTAGTTTTGAGAGTATAACTTGGTGTGGGCTTTGATTTATTATTTACTTTGGATCCCCGCCTTCGCGGGGATGACGGGTTTGAGTGTACGGGATAACGGATTTGGTTTGCGTGGATCCCCGCCTGCGCGGGGATGAGCGGTTAATGGCCTGCTTGATCGTAGTCCCACACAACCGATTCTGATAAGGGTAAACACTGGCAGGTAAGTACGAACCCTGCGTTTACTTGATCGTCTTCTAAAGCATGGTTGGCCATCATTTCAACTTCGCCCTCCAATACCTTCGCTTTGCAGGTAGAGCACACGCCTGCTTTACAGGCAAAGGGTGCATCGATATTATTGGCTATAGCGGCTTCAAGTAGTGTGTTGCCATCAGCTATGACAAGGGTTCGGGTTTCTCCACCTAGTGTGACTTGCCCCGCTACACCCTCGCTATGTGTGTTGATGCTTTTTGCGCGTTGCTTGCTTCGCCCTGGTTGGCCGCTAGCAAATAACTCAAAACGGATTTGATCATCTGACATACCGTGCGCCTTTAGGGCATCTTTTATCCCCAGCATCATCGGTTCAGGGCCGCAGATATAGGCCATGTCAATCACATCAATATTGATCCATGACTTAAACAACTCACCACATTTAGCTACATCCACCCGGCCTCTGAATAAATCGATCTCTTCGCTTTCATCTTCGAGAATATGCACCACAGTAAAACGATCGAGGTATTGGTTTTTTAAGTCCTCTATCTCTTCTCTAAACATAATCGTATTAGCACTACGATTGGCGTAAACCAATGAGTATCGTGCTAGCGGATTTTCTTGTAGTCCTGATTTGATAACAGACAACACTGGGGTAATGCCTGAACCCCCAGCAAATGCTAAGTAACGCGGCTGCTCAGCGTCAACTGATGCATGGAAGTTGCCCATAGGCGGCATCGCCTCAACCACATCGCCTACGGCTAAATCAACATTAGCCCAAGTTGAGAACGCACCACCATCGACGCGCTTGATACCCACTTTTAAGGCGCCGTCGTTAAGCCCTGCACAGATAGAATAGGAGCGACGTAGTTCCTCGCCATCAAAATCCTTTCGGAACGTAAGATACTGGCCAGGCTCAAACGCAAAAGCGTCTGCTGATTCGGGCTTAAGCGTCAGCACCACTGCATCACGAATGGTTTTATGTATGTGGGTGACGTGAAGATTATGAAACTGCATTAGCGTAGTCTTCTCAAATACATTTAAAGTATTCAAACGGTTCAAGGCAATCTAAGCATCGCCACTGCGCTTTACACGGAGTTGAACCAAATTGGCTGATCTTCTCGACAGCAGTAGATTTACACTGCGGGCATCGTTTGGGCTCCCCTTTGGCTTGTGGGGCAGCTATACCGTAGGCTTCCAGTTTAGATTTGCCCGTATCTGACATCCAATCGGTTGTCCATGCAGGTGCTATGCGTGTTTCCAAACTTAGTTGCCTCACACCGCGCCCTGCTAGTTCACTAGTAATGCTCTCAGCAATTTCTCGCATGGCTGGGCAGCCTGAGTAAGTCGGTGTAATCACCACCTTTACCTTATCGTCTTGCAGCGTAACATCACGCACAACACCTAAATCAACAATGGAGATAACCGGTATTTCAGGGTCAGGGATTTGCTCTAACCATTCCCATACCTGCTCTACCGTTAATGTTTGAGCGCTCACCACTGTGCTCCGGGATGAGAGCGTTGTAGTATTTGCATTGTCGCTAACATATGGCCTAGGTGTTCAGTATGGCGTTTACCAGTTCGACCTCCAGAATGAGCAAACGGATCGTCTGGCGCTGTTAGCGTGGCAGCAGCCAAAGTAGTGCTAACAGTGACATTCCAAGCTTCACGTACTGACGAAGGCAGCGGTGCTATACCGCGTTCTTCTATGGCTTTATCCGTATCGTCTGTACCGAATAGCTCACCACTGTATGGCCAAAGATAGTTAAGCGCGGTTTGCATATGCTCATGGCTAACTTCAGTGCCGTCACCTAAAGCAACAACCGTATCAGCAGAGCGTTCAAAATGATAAAGCGCTTCTTTTAACGACTTAACTGCAATATCAGATACGCGCTGATCAGATGAGCTTTGCAGTTCAGTTAACCAAGGTACTTGAAACGCATCAAACAGAAATTGCCTAAGCATCGTACGTGCAAAGTCTTCATTAGGCACTTCCAGCATCAGCACATTACGAAAATCATATACATCACGTAGATAGGCTAGATCATTATTACTGCGCCCTTGGCCTTCTACCTCAGCCGCATAACCTAGCCAAAGTTGCGTTTGCCCAATAAGATCTAACGCAGTGTTGGCTAAGGCGATATCTTCTTCAAGCGCTGGAGCATGCCCGCACCACTCAGATGTTCTGTGCCCAAGCACTAATGGGTTGTCACCTTGTCTAAGCAAGAATTCAAATAGATAAGGGTCGCTAGTAGTCACTACATGTTCCCTGCTTCATCAGGCAAGTCATAAAACGTAGGATGACGGTAAACCTTATCTCGCGCTGGCTCATACAACGGACCTTTTTCATCTGGGCTAGATGCAGCAATATTAGCCGCCTCGACTACCCAAATACTGGTGCCTTCGTTACGCCGTGTGTAGACATCACGCGCGTTTTTAATCGCATGCTCAGCATCTGCTGCGTGTAGTGAACCAACATG
>CALJAA010000098.1 GCA_938028465.1 uncultured Granulosicoccaceae bacterium
GGCAAAGAATTCCAACACACCGTGTCGGGCTTACTTCGACAGCTAGCCAGTGCGGCAAACGATATCAAAGCACCCGCGAGCAGAACTCGCTTAACCATCGCGGCAGATCAATCAGTTGCATCGATGTGGCTAATGCCTCGCTTAACCGATTTTCAGTTGACGTGTCCTGATATCGCAGTACGCTTAATTGCCTCTGATGAGGAGTCGGATTGCTTACACCCCGATGTGCATGTGGCCATTATTCATGGCAAAGGTAACTGGCCTTCTTATCGAGCAGACAAATTGTTTGAGGAAGAAATATTTCCAGTTTGTAGCCCAACCTATTTAGCTGATCGCAAGTCAATACCCATTGAGCAACTTATCGAGGAGGCTTTACTAGAGCAGGATGACAATCATTGGGACTGGATGAACTGGCGCACTTGGCTTAGCCATAACGATATGCATTTGCCTAAAGGCTATCGAGGGTTTCAGGTGAATAGTTATCCGTTAATGATTGATGCTGCACGCAATGGCCAGGGTATCGCACTAGGTTGGCGATATCTAGTTGACCCACTTTTGCACAATGGCGAATTGGTCAGGCCTTCCGATGCCACCGTGAAAACCGGATTCGGCTATTATCTGGTTTATCACGACAACACCGAGCCGGAAACGGCCATTACCCGGTTTTGCGATTGGGCAAAAGAACGTCAAAACCAACCCAGCAGCTAAGAAACCCCCGCAGCCCGGTGCTATAGTCATTCTCATACAAAAATAGAGTTCGGACTATGACTGAAGCACCAGCAGGACAGTTTTATCTTGGCAGCCAACCCCAAAACGATGAGCCACTATTTTATAAGTCAGCCAATCTGACGACTCACGGTGTCATTGTGGGTATGACAGGCTCGGGCAAAACAGGCTTGGGTATCGTGTTACTCGAAGAAGCCTTAGCCTCTGGTGTGCCCACTTTGATCATTGATCCCAAAGGCGACATGGGCAATTTGTTGCTCAGTTTCCCCAGCATGTTACCCACAGATTTTATGCCGTGGATAAGCGAATCAGAAGCAGGTGGTGATCTGGCAAATGCAGCAGTGGAAAAAGCAGAGCTATGGAAATCGGGTTTAGAGCGATCTGGCATCGGGCTTGATCGCATTAAAAAATTGCACGACACCGCTGACTTTACCATTTACACGCCGGGTTCAAGCGCAGGCATACCGCTTAATGTGATTGGTTCGCTCAACGCACCTGCACCGGGTACAGATCCTGAAACCATGCAAGACGAAATTGAAGGTTTCTCTTCGTCGCTACTAGCCATGGTTGGTATTGAATCTGATCCACTGAGTAGCCGTGAACACATTTTAATATCCAACATCATCAATTGGCATTGGTCGAAAGGTAAAAACCTTGATCTAGGTATGCTCATTGGGTTAGTGCAACAACCTCCCATGCGTAAGCTAGGCGTTATTGATCTAGATTCATTCTTTCCGCCAGGGGATCGAGTAAAGCTTGCGATGAAGCTAAACGGCTTGGCAGCATCACCTTCCTTTTCTAGTTGGACAGAAGGCCCCGAGCTAAACATTCAAAATATGCTTTACGGCAAAGGCAATAAACCACAAGCCGCCATAGTATCGCTTGCGCATTTAAGTGAAGATGAACGACAGTTTGTTGTAACACTCATGCTATCTAAGATGGTGACATGGATGCGTGCACAGCCAGGTACGTCTGATTTACGTGCACTGGTATATATGGATGAAGTATTTGGTTATGTGCCACCCATCGGTAATCCGCCTTCTAAAAAGCCGATACTCACCATACTAAAACAAGCACGTGCGTTTGGCGTGGGCTTAGTCATGTCGACTCAAAACCCTGTTGATATAGATTACAAAGCCATATCCAACGCCGGTACCTGGATGATTGGTCGCCTGCAAACTGAGCAAGACAAACAACGTTTGCTGGATGGTATGAGCCAATCTGATGGCTCGGTAGATATCAAAGCCATTGGCGACACCATATCGAATTTAGATAAGCGCCAATTTGTATTGCATTCCACTAAAAATGCATCGCCTACGTTGTTCTCTACGCGTTGGGCTATGTCTTACTTACCAGGGCCGTTAACACGAGACCAAATCACCCTACTCACCAGCTCTGAAAAACGCGCTGCAAGTATGGCAAGCGCACAAGCTGCCGTTGCAGCCCCGACAAGTGAAGGTGGCACAGCTCCCTCCGCACCAGTGGATAAAGCAACGCTAGCTGATAACGAAAGCACGGTATTACCGCAAATTGCTGACAACGTTGTGGTGCGTTATTTAGACCCAGCAGTGGAATACGCAGATGCGGTAGGAGTAACCGCTGGTGGTAAACGTTTAAAAGCAGGCTTAGCAGTACGCGTTGAGATGTTATTTGACGATACAAAATCAAAACTACGCCACCAAACTGAATGGGAAGCCATCATCACTCCATTGGATGGACCGGTTGATGCGGACGATGCCATTATTGTGGATTACGACGATAGAGACCTTTCAAAGAAAGAACCTGAAAACCCGATTTATATCTTGCCCGATGCAAAAATCAAGAATAAAACGTATTTTACCCAAGCACAGAAAGCGATAAAAGATCATCTATATCGCAACAAAGAGCTAGAACTGTTTTTTAATCCTGAGCTAAAAAGCTATTCGCAGGTAGGCGAAACACGCGACGCTTTCGAACTGCGCTGTGAGCAAATTGCAGATGGCATGGCCGACAAGGATGCTGAAAAACTTCGTAAAGTATTGGCTAAAAAGACTGATCGCATCACCGCGTCTATTCAAAAGGCTGAAGACAAGCTACGCGAACTAGAATTTGATTCATCCAGCCGTAAAAAAGATCAACGCACCAGCCAAGTGCTCGACATCGCCGGTGGCCTACTTGGCAGTTTACTCGGCGGGCGACGCAGCACTCGCTCAATGGTTACAACAGGCATCAGACGCAGCCAAAGCAAAGGCCGAATGGCGGCACGCGCTGAAGAGCGATTAAAAACAGCAGAAAACCGCTACAACGAACTCATGGAAAGCCGTGAAGATTTGGAAGATCAAATAAGCGAGGATTTGTTTGAGATCCAAAGTGAATGGGCTGAGAAGGTTCCTAATATCGAAAGCTTGACAATCGGTTTGGAAAAAGC
>CALJAA010000099.1 GCA_938028465.1 uncultured Granulosicoccaceae bacterium
GCGAAGATATTTAGCTTGCAACAAGATGGCAGCCCAAGATCAGATGGGAGTAGCCTTACCAATATCAGATGGAACCCAACACACGACGCCGCGCGACTCTACAGCACGTTCGGTGAAAACTCGGATCTAGTAACGTCCAATTCAGTATTCAAAACCGGATACACCATAAAAAACGAAGCGCTCGCCGTTATAGGCGAAGCCGATGCTCGTTACATCGTAATGGGTAGCAACCCGATGCGAAACTACCGTCGCGATTCATCAAGTGTGAATGAGGAAATGCAGTTGATGATGGAAAACAGCATAAGCTGGTTGACCGATCGAACTGATCTTCACTCAACCCAATTTAATGCAGTCATCGCCCAGATGTCTCAAAGCTATTATTTTCCAGATGAATTAGCAGTTAGAGAGTGGCTGGACGATCGGTTCTCTCAACAGGCCGTATACAACGACCAAGACACCTGTGAAGGCGCGGCACTCAGTAGTTGTATTAACAAAGACACCGATATCTTAATTATCTCCAACCACCAAAACGAATTAGGGCACGAATCAAAAATTGCTGAGGCCGTCACCACTGCGATGAGTCAGGGTGTACCCGTTTTGTATATGCACTACGACGGCGGTATGAACGAGCTATCTACTGCTTTGTTACCCCTATTTGATACTTCATATCGAGGTGATAACTACTGGCAGAAACTTGGTGTAGAGGCTTACGACCCCACAGATTTTAACCAACAGTTATCAGCCGAAGTCACAAGTGTTGACGCTATGGCAAAGCATTTTCGCTCTAACGGCTTTGCAATTAATTGGGCTGAGTGCGACGGCGAAAACTGCAATGCGGTTGAGAGCTTGAATACACAATTTTTGGATGGTGCAAAGTATGTACGCTCTTTAATGCAGCAACTGGATAAAGAAAAAAACAATCTGTTTGCGACTCCTGATAAATACCGTTTTCAAAAGTTATTGGCATTGCTAGGCGATCACTATCGTGCTTCAGCGAATTTCCCACTTGATAAGGTGACAACACCCACGTCTGAATTTTTACGTGCGCTCTACGCAGACTATTCTGTCTATCAATATAGGCCAATAGTGGGTGTGTGGGGCAACATGGGAAACTTTAGCCGTACTGATTTTTCACATATCAACCCTACCTCCCGCACAATAAGCCAACTATCAAAACGAAAGTTTCGGTCGACAGGTGCTTACGCCCTGCCTGGCCAAACCGTCACAGCTACACGTAGCGACAACAGCGACGTCAATGTAAGCGTGTTCGTTAATACATTGCGCTCAGGATCGACTCACGTATTTGCAGAGTCGGGTTATAAACGCCCTCAATTTACGCAAGGTACCGCTATCGCACTGGAACCGGGAGAGACTATTACGTTTACCTCGCCTTCTGGTGGCCCGATACAACTAAGCTATAACGTTAACGATTTACCGGTGCAAGTGACATTCAACAATATAGGTGAACACCCTTATTGGCGCAGTGCTGACGACAATGAAATTTTCGAATCCAAAATGGTAGCAGCGGAGTACGATTGGGCAGAGATTGCCGCGCCTAGTTTCGAGGTGCATTCTAAGCATGACAAAATGTTGGATTCGATGGCCAACGAAATGTTTGGCCCCAATGGTGGCACTGCCCAACAACTCGTAGATGCCATCATGCGATATGTACACAACTTCCCCCATGTGCTAGCAGGGTTCCAAGGCCCTGGCATTGATGTGGTAGATGAGATCCATAGCTTCGCTAGCGACAATGGACTAGAAGTTTACAACCTTGATCTCGTCAAACACATGAATGCAGACCAAGCGACCTGTGGCTACGGCTGTTCAGGAAATCCATATGATGCTTATTGGTCGTTCTCACCTATTGGGCATGGCGACATACATGAACTTGGCCATGGCTTGGAGCGAGGACGGTTTCGCTTTACTGGTTGGGAAGGTCATTCAATCACCAACCCCTACTCTTACTACACAAAGAGCCAATACTTCAAAGACACCGGCAACGATCCGAACTGCCAGTCGCTTCCGTTTGAAGCCTCTTTTAATATACTAAATGACAGTTTTGCCCAAGCCGATCCGCAAGCTTATGTAAAAGAGAACCTTTGGACAAATCCAAGTTGGTCTGATAGCGCTGCGATGACGATTCAGATGATGATGTCGGCAGAAGACAACGGCGCACTGATTGACGGATGGCATTTACTCGCTCGCATGCACATTATCGAACGCGAGTACCAACAGGCCATAAAGGATGATGCTACTTGGTTACAGAAACGCGCCGGGCTCGGGATGAGTCAATACGATAGAGCGACTGCTAAGGCTATGAGTCCTGAAGATTGGTTGTTGATTGTTGTATCACACGCTACAGGTTTCGATTTTCGAGAGTACTTCGATGTTTGGGCTCATGTTTACTCTGATGCAGCAGCAGAACAAGTGATTGCGATGGCTTTACCGGAAATGCCGGTTAACTATTACGTTAGTAGCGCGAAGGGTTACTGTAGAGGTGAAGGCTTTGACGGCGTAAAAATACCGTTGGATGGTGCACAGCGTTATTGGCTTCAGTGATGCTTGTTGCTTGAGCCCTGTCATCCCCGCCTTCGCGGGGATGACAGGCCTTCGCAAGACGTAAGTACCCCACTGGATATGACAAATTTACGCAGAGATGACTGTCTTCACCCGATAACAATTAAAGACAAGCCAACAAAAGCTTGCGAGTATTGTCAGTGGTCATCTCTATCGGATTACCGCCTGTGCTCGGATCAGCCAATGCTTCTTTCACTACCAGATCAATGTCAGGGTTTTCAACGCCAAGTTCAGTCAGGTTTTTAGGTATTGAGAACGTACTATTCAGCTCACCAACCAAGTTGTAAAAACCTTCATAGCCACCTTCTAATTCTAGATACGCCGCTGCAATGTTTAATCGCTCTTCAACTGCAGATCGATTGAACGTGAGCACATTTTGCATAACAACCGCATTGGTTGTGCCGTGATGGGTATTGAACATCGCACCTATTGGGTGTGATAAAGCATGGATAGCGCCCAAGCCTTTTTGAAATGCTGTAGCTCCCATACTTGCCGCACTCATCATATGAGCACGCGCTTCCAAGTTATCGCCTTGCTTATAGGCAACAGGCAACCAGTCTTTAACTAAGCGCATCCCTTCCAATGCCATACCTTGGCTCATTGGGTGGTAATGCGGAGAACAATACGCTTCTAGGCAATGGGCGAAGGCATCCATACCCGTGCCGGCGGTGATAAACGGTGGCATACCAACCGTTAGCTCTGGATCAGCGATGACCTGAGCCGGCAAAATTTTCGGATGAAAGATAATTTTCTTTTGATGGGTTTGCGAATTACTGATAACTGAGGCGCGCCCTACTTCCGAGCCAGTGCCTGCTGTAGTGGGCACGGCAATAATCGGGTGTATCACATCCGCATCAGCGCGTGTCCACCAATCGCCAATATCTTCAAAATCCCATAATGGGCGTTTTTGCCCAACCATAAAGGCAAGCACCTTTCCTAAGTCCAAGGCAGAGCCACCGCCAAAAGCGATTACGCCATCAAACCCGCCATCACGATAATGTTTTAAACCAGCTTCTACATTAACCTCAGTCGGATTGGCATCGACCTCAGAAAAAATGCCATCACCCAGTTTGTTGCTGCTCATAATTTCCAGCACGTTACTGGTGATCGGCAAACTTGCCAAACCTTTATCGGTGACTAACAGCGGTTTACTGATACCTGCAGCGGCACAGGCCTCAGGCAGCTCTTTGATTCGACCCGCACCAAAACGGATCGCTGTAGGGTAACTCCAATTGCCAACAAGGTTCATCGGTTTAAGCCTTTTTTAAATGATAGGATTTTGGTCGAGTCAGATTATGGTAACCGATTACTGACAAGCCACCACCTCGCCCGGTGTTTTTGCAGCCTGTCCAACAAAGGGCTGGGTCGAGATAGTCACATCGATTCATAAACACCGTACCTGTTTCTATTTGATCACCGATGGTGGCCGCGCGTTCTGTGTCACTTGTCCATAGTGAGGCTGTTAAGCCCAAATCGCTGTCGTTCATCAGGCGCACTGCATCGGCATCACTTTCTACTTTCATAATGCCCACCACAGGCCCGAAGCTTTCGTCGCGCATCACTCGCATATCATGCGTAACACCCGTTAGCACTTGTGGTGTTAGATATGCACCGCCGTCATCATCGCTACTCTTTAAAATATGTGCGGTAGCACCCGCAGCAACCGCCTCTTGAGTTTGTGCTCGCACCTCATTAGCAAAACGCACATGCGCCATCGGCCCTAAGGTGGTGTCTTGCTCTAAGGGGTTGCCTAATTTCAAATCGTTAACGATAGCAACGGCTTTTTCTACAAATTGATCATATTGCCTAGCATCAACATAGATGCGTTCAATACCACAGCAACATTGGCCTGAATTAAACATAGCGCCATCCAGCAAAGTTTCCGCCGCTGCATCGATATCAGCATCGTTCATTACATACGCCGGATCTTTACCACCTAGCTCTAAGCCAACACCGGTAAATGTACCGGCGGCGGCTTGTTCAATGGTTTTACCTGCCGAAACTGAGCCGGTGAAATTAATAAACCCAAAGCTATTGTTTTGGATAAGGCTTGATGTTGTGGCATGGTCAAGAAACAGATTTTGAAATACATCTTGCGGTACACCCGCCTCGTGAAAGGCCGCAGCCATACGCTCACCGACTAATAGTGTTTGTGTTGCATGTTTTAAAACAACGGTGTTACCTGCAATCAACGCCGGAGCAACGGTATTGATCGCAGTCATGTACG
Organism: uncultured Granulosicoccaceae bacterium; assembly: GCA_938028465.1. Classification (GTDB taxonomy): domain Bacteria; phylum Pseudomonadota; class Gammaproteobacteria; order Granulosicoccales; family Granulosicoccaceae; genus Granulosicoccus. The sequence goes on from CALJAA010000099.1 coordinate 4,808, forward strand.
GGTAGTTCCAAGGGGCTACCACCAACACAACGCCATGGGGCACGCGTTTGATATACCGACGAAATTGATCATCATCAGCCACTGGAATATTGGCTAAGGCTTCTGTTGCGATAGAGGCCATGTACTCGGCTCGCTCGTTAAAGCCACCAAACTCACCACCAAAACGGATGGGACGACCCATTTGCCAAGCAAGCTCAGGCACGATGTCATCGTTCATCTCACCCACACGGGCGACACCTTTCATCACCAAATCAGTTCGCTCGCCCAGTGGTCGGTTAGCCCAATCTTTCTGAGCGGCTTCGGCTCTTTCAACCGCAGCGGCGGCATCTTGCCCACTGATAACAGGCCGTTCGGCATACACGGACCCATCAATAGGTGAAATACATTGGAGTGTTTTTGTCATTATTAGGCTCTCTCAAAACCTCTAGCTATTTCGTAGTCTGTAACCACCCGATCATAATCTTCTTGTTCGTATTGTGCAGCACGGGTGTAGTGATCTATCACGTCATCACCAAATGCGGCGCGTAGCATACTAGAACTTTGCAAGCTCGATGTAGCGTCACGAAGATTGGTGGGGATGTTCGGGCAATCATCATTGGCGTATATGTTGCCGGGTGTCTCTAACGGTAGCTCAAGCTTCTGCTCAATACCGGTAAGCCCAGCTGCAATTTGCGCAGCTTGCGCAAGATACGGATTTAAATCCGAACCACCAATCCGGCATTCAACGCGCAATGCTGCACCATCGCCACACAAGCGAAAACCAGCAGTACGATTATCAACAGACCAAGCAATTTTTGTTGGCGCAAAAGTGCCCTCTGCAAATCGCTTGTAAGAATTGATATAAGGCGCTAGAAAGTAAGTGTAATCGGGCGCATATTTAATCAAACCAGCCACATAGTGTTTCATTGTCTCTGACATACCATGCGTACCTTGCTTGTCATAAAACACCGAGCTGCCATCTGCTGTCCATAAGGACTGGTGTACATGCGACGCACTACCCACCTTGTCTTGATGCCACTTAGCAATAAAGCTCGCTGAATACCCTTGCTGCCACGCGATCTCTTTCGCGGCGTGTTTAGCGATGGTGTGATTATCGGCGCAGGTAATGGCCTCACCGTAACGAATGTTGAGTTCTTCTTGCCCGGTTTCCGCCTCGCCTTTAGAATTTTCAACCGGCACACCTGCAGCCACTAAATGATTACGCAGAGGCCGCATTACGCCTTCTTCTTTACTGGTTTGCAGTATGTGGTAATCCTCGTTGTAGTCGCTGATCGGTTTGAGTTTTTTATAGTGCGATTTAGCGTTTTTGTTATAACGCCCTTCAAACAGAAAAAATTCCAATTCGGTCGCCATATTGGCAATCCATCCGTGTTCAGCCAACTTAGCTACCTGCTTTTTAAGAATGGCACGCGGTGAATGAGTTACATCTTTATGAGTATGGTGATCGAGCACATCGCATAGCACCATCGCCGTACCTGCTAACCAAGGCACGTAACGCAAGGTATTCATATCCGGTTTCATAACATAATCGCCATAGCCTGATTCCCAACTGGTTGATGCATATCCGTCGGGTGTAGCCATTTCGATATCAGTGGCCAATAAATAGTTACAGCAGTGTGTTTCTTGCCAGCTATGCTCAACAAAGTTGAGCGCGTGAAAACGCTTGCCCATTAAGCGGCCTTGCATGTCGATTAAACACACTAAAACTGTATCGATACTGCCATCGGCAACCGCCTGCTTCAGGCCGTCGAGTGTGAGGTTAGCTGTCATAGTCAATAATTTCGTTTTAACTTAAGATAATCAAAAAAAGAGCGCCGCAGATGCAGCGCTCTTGTTGGTAGTAAGCCGCTATCCCTATCGGTAAGGACGCCCAGCCTTTTGCATATCAGCGTTATATTTTCGGAAGATTTCAACCACCTTCGCTTTGGTTTCGGATTCTGCTGCAATCTCATCCCAAAACTTAACCGCAGCCGTTTCGACCGTTGCCCACTCTTCATCTGGAATGGTTGTGAGCTTCATCTTCGTGCCATTAACCCGGAGATCAGCCTCTCCACCCCAATACCACCACTGACGGTAGTAATGACTTTGATCAGTACACACTCTAAATAGCGTTTGTAGATCTTCAGGCAGTTCATTCCAACGATCCATGTTGGCAAAGAACGACCCAGCCCAAGCGCCAGAAATATTGTTAGTGAGGAAGTAATCAGTCACATCCGCCCAACCAACGGTGTAATCCTCGGTGATACCTGACCATGCCACACCATCAAGCTCGCCTGTTTGCACTGCCACTTCGATATCTTCCCAAGGAAGCGTTACAGGCACGACGCCAAACTGAGACAAGAACCGCCCAGCGGTGGGGAACGTAAATACGCGCTTGCCCTTTAAATCTTCCAATGAGTTAATCGGATCCTTAGTGGCAAAATGGCAGGGATCCCACGCACCGGCGGAAATATGTTTAACACCCACCTTAGAATATTCTGCATCCCAGATTTCGTTTAAACCGTATTGGTTAAACAATACAGGTACATCTAGGGAGTATCGACTACCAAACGGGAAGTACCCACCAAAAACCGTTACCTCAGTAGGCGATGCCATGGAATCATCATCGGATTGCACCGCATCAATGGTGCCTTTTTGCATCGCTCGAAATAGCTCGCCGGTTGGCACTAGCTGATCGGCGTAATAGAGCTCTATTTCCATTCTGTCGCCCGCTATCTTGTTGAACATATCGATAGCCGGTTTGATCACGTGTTCGCCAAGGGATGCGCCTGCATAGGTTTGTAGTCGCCACTTGATTTTTGACTGTGCAATAGCCGGTGCACCAATAATGGTTGCCGGGGCTGCCACTGCTGCAGCTTTGATGAACTTCCGTCTTGTGCTCATAGATCTCACTCCTAATAGTTTGTTGATTAAGTTGTTGCTATGGATCTTCCTCTTTATTTTCTAAGTACTACTTTAAGCTAAAAACATCCTACTCATTTCAAGGGTAATTCACGCATAATTTCGTCGTGCAATTAACACACACCTACTACGCATTTTTATGCGATGCAAAACCACGCCACTACTTGCCGTAAACAACACTGGGTAACCAAAGTGCTATTTGCGGAAAACTCATGATAAGCACTAACACACCTGCCATCACCACCACAAACGGCGCGATGGAGGTATAGATATCTTTCATGGTTATTTCTGGCGGTGCCATCGCCCGCATTAAAAATAAGTTGTATCCAAACGGTGGTGTCATGTACGCAATTTGAGTGGTGATGGTATACAAAACGCCGTACCACACTAGATCAAAACCCAACACCTTTACCAATGGCACGTACAGCGGGGCAACAATAACCAACATGGCTGTATCATCTAAAAATGTGCCCATCAAAATAAATGACAGCTGCATCAAGATTAAAATCATCCATGGGTTTAAGCCCAATTGCTCGGTAAATAAATTATCAATAGCGCGAACCGCACCTAGGCCGTCAAACACTGCACCAAAACCTAATGCCGCAAGGATGATCCACATAAACATGCACGAGATTGCCAGCGTTTGGCGCACCGATACCTCAAACACTTTGCGTGTCATGCGGCCTTTGAGTATTGCTGCTAAAAATGCAGTCATCGCACCAATGGCAGAGCTTTCAACCAGTGAGGTATAGCCCTTAACAAATGGGATCATCATTGCCGCAAAAATGGCTATGGGTAGTAAGCCTGCTCTGAGCAAACGAAGCTTTTCGCGCATGGGCACGTTACGCTCCTCTTCCGAAAGCGCAGGCCCTAGTTCGGGCTGCCATTTGCAGCGCAAGTAGATATACAGAATAAATGCCGCAGCCATCAGTAAGCCAGGCACGATGCCGGCTAACCATAATTGACCGACGGGTTGCCGTGCAATCATCGCGTACAACACCATCACTACAGATGGTGGTACTAAAATACCTAAGGATGACCCCGCTTGTACTACACCCGTGACCATGCGTTTATCATAACCACGGCGCAATAGTTCCGGCAATGCAATCGTGGCACCGATTGCCATGCCGGCCACTGACAAACCGTTCATCGCGGATATCAATACCATCAAGCCGATCGTGCCTATCGCCAAGCCGCCATTAATGGACCCCATCCACACATGGAACATCTTGTAGAGATCTTCTGCAATGCGTGACTCTGACAATACGTATCCCATAAAAATAAACATCGGCAACGTTAACAGCGGATACCACTTCATGAGCTTCATGGCGGCAGAAAATGGTATGTCTGATCCGCCAATACCCCACATAGAAATAGCGGCGATCGCACCAATCGCACCGATAGCACCAAACACCCGCTGCCCAGTAAGCAACATGAGCATCAGGCTGGAGAACATAAAGATCGCAATCATCTCTTGCGACATTAGACGCTCTCCCCTTTTAGCCTAAGAATATCTTTGAATAATTCTGAAATGGCTTGCAGTAGCATGAGAAAAATGCCAACGCACATAGTGATTTTGATGGGCCATAAATACGGACGCCAAGCGGTTGGGCTTCGCTCATTGTATTTAAGCGAGTAGCTTGTACTATCGATTGCGCCGTAAAGCAGCACCCCAAGATAAAACAACAAAAACAGCACAGTGATGGCATCTATCTGCGCTTTCTTTTTATCGCTCCAATCGGCATAGAAAAGATCCATACGCACGTTTGAACCCATTTGAATGGAATAAGGCCCGCCAAGCATGTAGTAGGCAACCATCGCAAACTGTGCAACTTCGAGTGTCCACCGTGATGGTAGGAAAAATGTTTTTGATATGGATGACCAAAGCAAAATAGCCACCATCACGAAAATACCATACATGATGATTCGGCCAAGCCGATAGTTAACAGCATCAATGGCCTTAATGTATCCACGTATTAATTTCATGAGGCATCACCTAACGCCGCACTACTTGCCGTACACGCAGAATAGGCTCGAGTAAGCAACTCACTGAGCTCCTTTGCCAATACGCTGCGTTGGGTGTCGGTGGACAATAGATCATTACGCACCTCAAGCATGACGTTTAACAAACCGTTGTTAATACCATGCAGCTTTAGTGTATGGGTAACGCCATCTTCTGGCCCATACGGTTGATTGCGCTGTGTGTCTAATGTTAAGTGCGATGACGCTAAGTTCAGAATCTGATCAGCCAAACGTGTGTCACTGTCATGAAGCACGCCCAACTCCACCGCTCTTTGCTGGCCGTTATAAATAGGCGTAAAGCTGTGTATTGTGACAATCGCCGTTACCGCAGATCGTTGTTTTAGCGTGTCAGTAAGCAGCTGCTTGAACGGCTCATAAAAAAGCCGTGCCCTTTCCTGCTTTTGCTGCTTAGAGAGATTTTTATTGCCTGGTACGTCAAAAATTTCGCTGCGCTCAGGTATCGCATCGGTTGCCTCTGGCGGACGATTACAGTCATACAACAGCCTAGATGCGCTGCTATGCACCAACGTGGCATCCATTAGCACAGACAACTTGATTGATAAATCCCAGGCGCCAGGATCAAACGCGATATGACTATGCAGCGTTTCTTCATCCAAACCAAGCTGGTTGAACTGCTCAGGGATGGAGTTGGAGGCATGCTCGCATACTAGCAACACCTTTGATGAACCGTTGGGCCTTACGACTGCCGCTACATCATTCTGCATTTCTTCTGGCAATCTAATACCTCACGCTTTCCAGAGTCACTCGCACTATGTACAATTCTCTTCAAGTGCGTTCGCTTTGTCAATATAATTTCATTGTGTTTGTTTTTTGTACAAGAGAGCTACATGCCTGCCGATACCGTTGCGGATAATATCCGCGGAATGATTGATGACCTGACCCGCTCAGAGCGTCAGTTAGCCGATATTATTCTAAAAAACTACCCTGCTTCAGGGTTAGGCACCATCACTACCTTGGCCGCGGCTGCCGCAGTTTCCACTCCCACGGTTGCGCGCATGGTGCAAAAAATCGGCTACTCGGGATTTACAGAATTCCAAGCGGCGTTGAGGGTTGAGCTAAACGAAAAAATATCCGGCCCAATCGCAAGGCGTGATGTATGGGCTAATAACGCTCCCGATGCACATTTGCTTAATCGCTTTACCGATGCCGTTACCAGCAATATCCGACAAACACTAGGCGAAATAGACACCGCTACCTTTGAACAAGCCTGCAACATGTTGGGCGATACCAACCGATCCGTTTATATTGTTGGAGGTCGCATCACCCGCGCACTGGCGGACTACTTTTTTTTGCACATGCAGGTTATTCGACCTCGGGTTATACACATAAACTCTATCTCCAACGCATGGCCACACTATCTGCTGGATGTTAAAAAAGACGATATCGTCGTCGTATTTGATATTCGGCGATACGAAAACAGCACGCTGCGCTTAGCGGAAGCCGCCAAGGAACGAGGCGCGCAAATTATTTTGTTTACTGATCAATGGCAATCACCGATCAGTGAAATCGCCGATGTGTATTTTGCCAATCGTATCGCCGTGCCATCAGCTTGGGACTCATCAGTTACCGGAATGCTATTGTGCGAATTAATCATTGCCTACGTACAAGAACAACACTGGGAAACCACACGCGAGCGCATGGAAGATTTAGATACTTTGTTTGATAAGACGAAATTCTTTCGTAAATTTTAATGTTATCGCTTGGTTTGGTCACTTGCCAAGATCACTACAATAACTGAAACTGACTTCATTCAATCTCGGAGAACGATCAATGTGTAATCCTAGCGAACCCGGCACAGCCGTTGGTACCGTACAGGTTGAGAACGACCGTGTAAGAGTAACCGAGTGGCGTTTTACCAATCGGGGAGACAACACCGGCTGGCATACCCATGAGTATGATTACACGGTGGTGCCGTTGTTTGATGGCTTTTTAGAGATCGATTTGCCCGATGGCAGTCGCGTTAAAGCAGAGCTTAAAAATGGCGTGCCTTACTACCGGGAGGCCGGTGTGCACCATGATGTGTTCAACGGCAACGACTTTGAATGCGCGTTCGTTGAGATCGAACTGCTGCAATAGGTGATGATAAACACCATGCCAAGTCATTCATGAGCGCAAGCAAATTCGATCATGTCTAACCTCAGTTTCGCACTCGAGAATATACAAGCACGATACCGATCTCGGTTTCGGCCAGATCCACAATCGGAGAACATGCTTTTCTTCTCTAGCGAACAAGCCATACCCGCTCGCTTAAGTTATGAACAGTACAATCATTATGTAGAAGAGTTTGATGCGTTTCTCGCAAAAAGCAAACGCAAGTTGCTACTGCACGCATCATTCATTTTTCTATTCACTATCGTCTTTATTGGCTTAGCCATTTACTTTCTCGGTTTAGACATTATCGATAACAAACAATTCGAAACCTTTTTTATGGTCGGGTTCATGACTACCTGGATGCTGCCTGGCTTGCATCAGTTTTGGCAGGGCAAAAAACTCTTCCAAAAACCCACGAACGAGCTCACTGCATTACCAGAAGGTGTAATCGCACCGCTAACAACGCGCCAAATAGTGGATCGTCGTTTTATGGCGATGTCCGAAGGCTTGATCATCGGAACAGGTGTTATGTCAGCACTCGGTATTGCTGCAACATTGATCGAAGGCATACCGGAGGAACCGGCAGACTTTAAATATATTGGTTTATTTAGCTTGGCTATAGTCGGTTCGATCTATGTGTGGAGACGTAAAGCCCGTGCACATCGCGAAGATGAGGAAATCAACGATAAGGAACGAGCCAAGCTATAGGCATACTTCGGCGCAATATCAATCTCAGATTGCCACAGCGGTATCGCTCGATTACGTTCAGCAATGTCAGATACTTGCATAGGAATCCTGCCACAGGGCGTTAACACTGATTGCCATCAGCGTACACCTTATGGCATGGTGGTCCTGCGCTAACCAATCTGAGACGAAGTCTCTAACATCCAAACAGACAAAATTTACGTACAAAAGATATACCACGCGGTTAGCACCACCATAGGAGCAATGCAATGCGAGCTAACACACGAAACACATCTCTTGCTGCAAAGTGCATAACGATTGCGGCCATTGTTTTATCATTTGCCTTTAAGCCGGCACTAGCAGATGAAGCCTGCACACCAAATTCACCTGCACCAAGTACCACTGCTACGCCACAAGAAGTGGTTAAAACAGTTATCGACGCACTACGTGACAACGACAAAAATAACACCGGCATTGCAACCGTTTTCTGTTTTGCATCCCCTTCTAATAAATCCGTGACCGGGCCACTAGAACGATTCACGTCGATGATAACTAACGGCTACGGCGTGATGCTTAATCATGCTTACAACTATGTCGAGAAGATGAGCATTGGAGATGGCGTCGCAACACAGGCCGTATGGTTGGTTGCCGTTGATGGCAAGGAGTACGGTTATTTGTTTACTGTAGGAAAACAACCGGATGGTGAGTACGCAGATATGTGGATGACAGAATCGGTGGTGCCGATTGCGAGGAAGGGTACTCAGGGGTTGGGGATTTAGGGATTGTCATCCCCGCGAAGGCGGTGGTCCGACATTCGCGAGGATGACATTTCCACAAAAAAGCCCGCTTATCTCATCAAGATAAGCGGGCTTTTTGTTACTAACGCTAACTAAGGTTTAGTTCAGTTTAATCTGAACATCCACACCTGCAGCTAGATCAAGCTTCATTAATGCGTCAACCGTTTTTTCTGTTGGATCAACGATATCCATTAAACGCTTGTGAGTACGGATCTCGTATTGATCACGCGCGTCTTTATTAACGTGCGGTGAAGTCAAGATCGTGAAGCGCTCTTTTTTAGTCGGTAGTGGGATTGGACCCAAAACCCGAGCACCCGTACGCTTGGCAGTTTCTAGAATTTCGCGAGCTGAACGATCAATCAGACGGTGATCAAAAGCCTTCAGGCGGATTCGGATAGTTTGACTAGATGCCATATCAATTACTCGATGATTTTTGCAACAACACCGGCGCCTACAGTTCGGCCACCTTCTCGAATTGCAAAACGCAACCCTTCTTCCATCGCTATCGGATTGATGAGTACAACAGAGACCTTGACGTTATCCCCTGGCATAACCATTTCTGTGCCCGATGGCAATTCAACCGCACCTGTTACATCCGTTGTACGGAAGTAAAACTGGGGACGGTAGTTACTGAAGAATGGCGTATGACGGCCACCTTCATCTTTACCTAGTACGTAGATCTCGGCTTCGAACGCCTTGTGCGGCGTGATTGTACCAACGTGGCAAAGCACCTGGCCACGCTCTACGTCTTCACGCTTAGTACCACGAAGGAGTACACCGACGTTATCGCCTGCTTCACCTTGGTCAAGCAATTTACGGAACATCTCAACACCCGTGACTGTTGTCTTCTCGGTGTCTTTGATACCAACGATTTCGATCTCTTCACCAACCTTAACTACACCACGCTCTACTCGGCCTGTTACCACAGTACCGCGACCTGAGATTGAGAATACATCCTCAATAGGCATTAGGAATGGCTTGTCTACCGGACGCTCTGGCATTGGAATGTACGTATCCAGTGCTTCAACCAACTTCGTGATGGATGGACGGCCAATATCTGAGGTGTCGCCTTCGATTGCTTTAAGCGCAGAACCTGTGATGATTGGCGTGTCGTCGCCTGGGAAATCGTAGCTGTCTAGCAACTCACGTACTTCCATTTCTACCAA